>JAZFSJ010000105.1:0-9395 GCA_036446115.1 Thermodesulfobacteriota bacterium
GGATCGCTGCCGATACCGGATCTCACCGCGTTAATATCTGCCCTTACAGCATCGCACAAATTGGCCAGTTCATTCATAAAAGAAATACGGGTGGCGAGCATCGCATTAGCAGCATACTTGGTCATTTCCGCACTTCGAATATTCATGGTGATGATGGGATTCCCTGTTCTCACAAAAGGAGCATACAACTCTTCCATCACTTCCTTAGCTTCAGAATCTTCTACTCCCAGGATGATTCTGTCCGGCTTCATAAAATCATCTATGGCCGCACCCTCTTTTAGAAATTCAGGATTGGAAACAACCTCGAAGGAGTGCTTGGTTTCTTTATCAATAATCATCTTTACTTTTTCAGCAGTTCCCACCGGGACGGTACTCTTGGTCACCACAACCTTATATCCGTTCATTGCCTTGCCTATTCCCCGAGCAACCTCAAAAACATGTTTGAGATTAGGTGAACCATCCCGGTTGGGAGGAGTACCAACTGCAATAAAGACGATCAAAGAATCTTTTACTGCCCTGGCCAAGTTGGTAGTAAAGGTGAGTCTTCCTTCCTTGACATTCCTCTTAACCAGGGTTTCAAGCCCTGGTTCATAGATGTATATCTTTCCTTTTTTCAGCAAAGAGACCTTTCTTACATCATTATCAACGCAAATGACTTCATTGCCGCTTTCCGCTAAGCAGGTACCCGTTACCAAGCCCACATACCCAGCTCCTGTCATACAGATATTCACTTAAAACCCCCTTAAAGCAACGATATATAATCAGTCAAGGCCTCTTCCCAAGACCTGAGTTTATTTCCTGTAACCTCAGTAAATTTCCTGCAATTGAGTGCCGAAAAGCCCGGCCTCTTTGCAGGACGATTTAATTGAGCACTAGAAATAGGTATCACCTTACTCGTGCTTCCCACCAAGCTTAAAATCTTACCAGCGAATTGATACCAGTTGCAACACCCACTATTTACTACATGAAAGATTCCCCTGGCAGATACTTCCATCAGCGCCCCAATAGCCCTACTGAGATCAATGGTATAAGTAGGTGCAACCCACTGATCATCAACCACGGTAAGTTCATCTTTCTCCTTCGCCACCTTTATAATTGTGTTGACAAAGTTGCTCCCCCCTTTACCATAGAGCCCCCCACTGCGCACAATAACAAAATCATCCAAAAGATCCTGAACATAGGATTCCCCCTTAAGCTTGGAGTGACCATACACCGAAATGGGAAGCGGGGTATCTTCCTCCACATAGGGTTCCTCCTTTTTTCCATCAAAGATATAATCTGTACTTACATGAAACAGCCTGGCCTGAATATCTTTGCATGCCAGGGCTAAATTCTTGACCCCCTCAGCGTTTACTTTAAATGCCAGTTCACTTTCTTCCTCACATCGATCTACCTGGGTATAAGCAGCCGCATTGATCACCCACTCAGGCCTTATCCTCGAGAGAGCGCCTAACGTTTCCTTCCGGTCAGTAATATCAAAATCCTCTATATCGGTTCCCACTACCTGCTGAGTATCGCTCAAGCTTTGCATAAGATCAGAACCCAACATACCCCGCGCTCCTACAATAAGAACCCTCACGTAATCTGCCTCCACCATAGGATGTTCTGAAAGGGGTGTTGCCCAAACAAGAATTCCTTTGAGCGGCCTTTAAAACATTTTCAGACAAGAGAAGAGGGATGTGGACAATAGAACGTCAATGACCAAAATCCCTTATTGGTAGTGAAAAACTAACAGCTGAACGCCTTTTAATCTTACCTATTACCATACATCCTCTGGTAGTACTGACGATACTCACCACTTTTTATCTTTTCCCACCAGGAGGTGTTTTCTCGATACCAGGCAACGGTTTGCCTGATTCCACCTTCAAAAGAACGGGCAGGCTGCCAACCCAGTTCTTGATTAATCTTGCTGGTATCAAGGGCATAACGGCGGTCATGCCCAGGTCTATCTTTAACAAAACGTATCAGGGACTCTGGTTTATTAAGTTCGTTAAGGATACTCTGTGAGACCTCCAGGTTACTCTTCTCACAGTTTCCCCCAATATTGTAAACCTCACCTTCCTTCCCCTGGTGGAGGATGAGAGAAATAGCAGCACAGTGGTCTTCTACATGCAACCAGTCGCGTACATTGAGCCCATCGCCATAAAGAGGGAGCGACTCATCGGCTATTGCATTGGTAATAAAAAGAGGAATGAATTTCTCGGGAAACTGGTAAGGACCGTAGTTATTCGATGCACGGGTAATAATTACCGGCAGCTTAAAAGTTTCGTAGAATGCCCCCACCAAATGATCTGCCCCCGCCTTGCTGGCTGAATAAGGGCTGTTGGGATGAAGGGGGGATTCTTCTGTAAAAAGACCTTCGGGACCCAGGGAACCGTACACTTCATCAGTAGAAACCTGGACGAATCTGTCTACCTTGTGCTGCTTCGATGCCTCTAGCAAAACCTGGGTTCCCAGAATATTAGTCGTAATGAAACTTGCGGCATCTTCAATACTGCGATCTACATGAGACTCCGCAGCAAAATTGACCAGCACATCAATTCCTTCTTCAAGCACCTGTCTTACTAAGGAATCATCAGCTATATCTCCCTTAATGAACCTATAAAAGCTATGACCGGAAATATCCTCTAGATTTTCTAAATTTCCGGCATAAGTAAGTTTATCAAGGTTGATCACCTGGTAATCTGGATACTTATCATGTATATAACGAATAAAGTTGGAACCAATGAAACCCGCTCCACCAGTAACGAGAATCTTCATAGACACAACCTATCTATCAGCTCTTTCCCAATCATAGGGAATATCATTTTCATGAGGGTCTACCCGAAATTCATCGGGGTCATCATAGTTAAAGGTTTCAGTTGGACAGTTAATTACCATGGCCTCCTCTTCACCAATGCACTTAAACCCATGAAAGATGAAAGGAGGAATTTGAAGGAGAATGGTATTATGGATCCCCATAAAGAATTCATTGACCTCTCCCTTGGTAGCAGACCCCTCTCTGGCATCGTAGAGTACAATTTTCATCATCCCTTTCACTACCACCATATTATCGGTCTGTTTTTTGTGGTAGTGCCATCCCTTGACCACTCCTGGATATGCGGTAGTTAAATAAACCTGACCAAAAGTGATAAAGAGTTCGTCATCAGACCGGAGCATCTCCATCAATCGCCCTCTTTCATCAGGAATTACCTTCAGTTTTTTTGTTTTAACTCCTTCTATCATCATCGTTCCTCCCTGGTTTTACTATACCTTATTGGCTCCACTTTCAGCAACCAGCTTACTTGAATAAAGTAACGAATCAAAGGTTCCCGCATCACTCCACCAACCATCTAAAATATCATAGGTCATAGTACCTTGTTCGATATAGGCATTGTTGACATCCGTGATCTCAAGTTCACCTCGCTGCGAGGGTTTGAGAGGCTTGATGATATCAAATACGCTATGGTCATACATATAGATACCTGTCACCGCATACTTCGATTTGGGGTTTGCAGGCTTTTCTTCAATCCTAACGATTTGGTCTCCTTTAAGTTCAGGAACGCCGAATCGTTGTGGATCTGGCACCTCCTTCAACAAAATCTTAGCCCCTTTTTTCTGTTTTTTGAAAGCCTCTACCGCCCCTGCAATATTCTTTTCTATAATATTATCACCCAGAATCACACATACCCTCTCCTCATCAGCAAAGAACTCAGCCAAGCTCAGGGCTTCAGCGATACCTCCTTCTCCCTCCTGATAAGTATAATTAATATGTTTTAACCCAAATTCTTTCCCATTACCTAAAAGCCTAAGGAAATCTCCCGCATTGTTCCCACCGGTCACGATCAGGATATCGTCAATGCCCGCATTAATCAAAATTCTTAAAGGATAATAAATCATCGGCTTATCATACACAGGCAGAAGGTGTTTGTTAGTTATCTTGGTAAGAGGAGAAAGTCTCATTCCCAGTCCTCCTGCTAAAATGATTCCTTTCATTACACTGCGCTCCTTTCTGAAATTGATCTCTCTGTATTAATCCCTCTGGATGTGAAGTGTTTTACATTTTAAATTATAAATTCGCCCGTTAGTCAAGATAAATTCTGCTATTTACCGGCAGGTGCCGAGAAAGCCCCGCCTTGCCTGCCCGGTTAAATGCGAAGCATATTTAACTAGGGTAAGCGGGGATGAATCGGCACAATTCATGAATAATCAAATTTAATTACCGGGATGCCCCGCGCTGTGCGCGGGGAGCATCACATAATTCTCACAATGCGTTTGAGAATATCCTGTTTCCCCTCTCTGGTCACAGTTGAAAAAAAAACAAGTTCCTCATCTTTTAAGAGGAGGAACTCCTTGATGACTTTTCGCTGAGCACTGCACTTGTTTTTGGAGACTTTATCAGATTTAGTCAATACCACGAGAAAAGGGATACTAAACTTTTCAAGCCACCTGATGAACGAGGCATCATCTGAATTCGGCGCCCTTCTTATATCTAATAGAAGAATAATCAATTTTAGAGTTTTGCGATTCTTCAGGTAATCTTCCACCATAGGCTTCCATTGAGCTCTTACCCCTACAGGCACCTTGGCAAAACCATACCCAGGAAGATCAACAAAGTAAATCTGATCGTTGATCCGAAAAAAATTGAGCATCTGAGTCCTACCAGGGCTAGAACTGGTGCGAGCAAGATTCTTTCTATTCACCACAGTATTGATGAGAGAAGATTTGCCTACATTTGACCTTCCCGCAAAGGCAACCTCTGGAAGCGATTCTTTTGGGCAATCGGATTTTTTTAATGCGCTCTTAATAAACTCGGCTGAAGTTATTTTCATTATACAAACATTCTTTCGCGTCTCACAGTTTAAGTTCTCCCTTCACCAACTCCTTATAAGCGCTCATAAGCTCCTGGGTAAGAGGGCCAGGGATACCCTTACCAAGAGGACGTTCATCTACTCCCACCAATGGTAAAATCTCTATCAAAGCGTTGGTGAGAAACGCCTCTTCTGCCATAAGCAATTCATTAACGGTAATCTTTGCTTCTCTAGTTTTAAGACCTTTAGCCTCCGCTATTTCAAGAACAGCTTGACGGGTCACACCTGGCAACAACCCCACCTCTTTGGCAGGAGTGAATAATGAACCTTCTTTGATCATAAATATATTGCTTACTGTTCCCTCCGTAACAAAACCATCCGTGTTGACCATAATCCCCTCATTGAAACCAGATGCTTTGGCCTCCATTTTAGCAATGATATGATTGAGGAAGTTTAGGGTTTTCATAGAAATAGTGGGCATATGAGGGCTCGGTTTCACACCAACAATTTTACCCTTATAACCCTTCTGATAAAGGGCAGATGAATAAGGTACATACTCTCTGGTAATAATGATGAGATTAGGAGCTTTACAGGTTGCAGGATCAGGCACAGTAGCGCCCTCACCTCGGGTGACAGTTAGACGAATATACGCATCTTCTAATCTATTAGCTTCAATAGTTTTGTAAATTGCTTCTTTTAGAGAGTCAAAGTTAAAAGGAATAAGGAATTTTAAATATTCGAGAGAAAGAAACAATCTCTGGAGATGATGCTCAAGTCTAAAGATCCTTCTTTGGTATGCCCGCATGGTTTCAAACAAACCATCACCATAGAGAAACCCATGGTCAAAGACAGAAACCTTGGCCTCTTCACCGGGTATCAACTCTCCATTGATATACACTAACCCCCTCACACCAACTACTCCTCTCTTTCACATGAGTTACTTTACAGGTTCTCTTCAATCAGCATTGGATCTCTCTCCGGACAAGACAATAGTATGTTTTTCTCTTAAAAATAATATAGGGATAGTATCTAGAAATCAATATAAAAATGCGGCACCCGTCTTAGCGGGCGAGGTTATCTTCAACCCCAGGTTATTTCCCTTTGACATACCACGACAATTTTACTATCATAATTCTTCCTTGTTAAACCACTTACTATCCAAAATATTCAGTCGAGGTTTTTTTGATTGAACACAGCTCTAAGAAGGCTTGCCCCCTCCTGGTCTTTACTGATTTAGATGGAACTCTTTTAGACCATGATAACTACTCTTTTGCATCGGCTCTCCCTGCTATCACTATCCTAAAAGAAAAAAATGTTCCTCTTATCTTCTGTACCAGCAAGACTAGAGCTGAAATCGAAGAGATTCAATTGCAACTAGATAATCTCCATCCCTTCATCTCAGAAAACGGCGGGGCACTCTTTATCCCCAAAGGCTATTTTTCACACAGGTTTCACTTCACCAGAGAAAATTCTCATTATCTTATAGTCGAGCTTGGAACTCCCTATCCTAAACTAAGAGAAGTCCTTAACCAGATGAACACCTTATTTCCGGGAAAGCTCAGGGGATTAGGCGATCTTACCCCTCAAGAGGTGGCTGATTTCTGTGGGCTCTCCTTATCCCAGGCTACACTGGCAAAAAAAAGAGAATATGATGAGCCCTTTATTTTGGAGGATGAGTCTCTCGAAGATGCACTTGAAGAAATAGCCATCCGTTCACATCTTCAGATCAACCGGGGTGGGCGTTTTTACCATCTCATCGGTAACAGTGATAAAGGAAAAGCGGTCTTACAACTTAGAGACCTCTATAGCCAGAAATCAACAAATCTAAAAACAGTTGCCTTAGGTGACAGTCTAAATGACCTGCCCATGCTTAAGGCGGTAGAGTACCCCATTCTGGTTCAAAAACCTGATGGAAGTTATGACTCTTCGGTTAAATTAGACAATCTGATCCTGGCCCCTGGCAGTGGTCCAAAAGGCTGGTGTAGGGCTTTGTTAAAGTTGTTAAATGAAATTTGACAGGATTTTAAAACAGACACAAGGAGATTTATATGGCTGATTTTTATCAAACAGGCGTAGTGGCCACTTTCCATCGCTTCGGCAAGGTTGACCTGGAGAGAATGGAAAGTGAATTAACTGAATTCAATCGTCAACATCCTATTGCCCTGGTACTCCCTGCAACTTATACGGAACTGGAAGCACCCGCCATAAAAAAGATCGTGGAGGAAATAAAAAAGGTACCCTATCTCAATGAAATTGTGGTAACCATGGGAAGGACTGACAAAGAACAATTCAGGAAGGCGAAAAAGTTTTTTTCCTGCCTGTCTCAGAGAACTCGTGTCATCTGGAATACCGGTACAGGCATCGGGGCACTTCACAAACTCCTAGAGGAAAACGGTCTTTTTATCGGTGCAGATGGGAAAGGGCGTTCTGCCTGGACGGCCTATGGATACATTTTGTCCCGAGAACGGAGCAAAGTCATTGCTCTGCATGATTGTGATATAGTTAACTTCTCTCGAGAACTCTTAGGAAGACTTTGTTACCCTATTGCATCACCTAATATGGACTACGAATTCTGCAAAGGGTACTATGCCCGAGTGACAGGCAGAATGCATGGACGCGTCACCCGTCTTTTCGTTACTCCTATCATCAGAAGTCTGGAAAAACTTTTGGGCCCTATACCTCTCCTGGTTTACCTAGACAGTTTCCGTTATCCTTTAGCCGGGGAATTCTCCATGATTACTGACCTGGCCAGAATCAACCGCATACCCGGTGATTGGGGGTTGGAGGTTGAAACCCTAGCCGAGGTGTATCGTAATTGCTCCATTAAAAGAATCTGCCAGGTGGAGCTCTGTGAGACTTATGAGCACAAACATCAGCCACTTTCACCCCAAAACCCCAAAACGGGCTTATTGAAAATGTCCATAGATATTGCCAAAGCCATTTTTAGAAACCTCGCAATTGAGGGAGCCATCTTGAGTGAGAGCCTTCTAAACAGCCTGGTGATAACCTACCTTCGCACCGCCCAGGACACCATTAAACGCTACAATGATGATGCCGCTATTAATGGGCTCCTTTTTGACCGTCATCAAGAAACCATTACGGTTGAGGCTTTTACCAGGGCCATTCAGATTGCCGGAAAAGAATTTCGGGAAGATCCCCTCTACTCCCCCCTCATTCCCAACTGGAGCCGGGTTAACTCAGCTATCCCTGATTTCTTAGAACAATTACATGAAGTGGTGGAGGAAGAAAACCAAGAGGTTTAGATGATTGCCTTTGATGGTTGTACAACGACTTCGCCTGCCTGATAAAGGGTCTCCATAAGTGCCCTACCTTTGTGGAGTGTTTCTTCATACTCTAATGTGGGATCAGAATCTGCCACAATACCCCCCCCCACTTGAAAGTGAACGGTGTCATCAAAATAGAGCATGGTTCGAATAACAATATTAAGATCAGTTTGTTGATTAAAACCTAAATAACCGATAGACCCCGTATAGACTTTTCTCTGAGTTGGTTCTAACTCATCGATTATTTCCATAGACCTGATTTTTGGTGCTCCGGTGATAGATCCCCCAGGGAAACAGGCCTTAATACAGTCAATGTGATCCTTGTCCGCCTTCAATTTACCGGTGATTGTAGACACCAGGTGAAACACGGTAGCATAGGTTTCCAGGGTAATTATCTCTGGCACTTTCACCGTTCCGTATTCGCACACCCTTCCTAAATCATTTCTCTCTAAATCTACAATCATAACAAGCTCTGCCCTGTCTTTTGTGCTTTTGAGGAGTTCGTTCTTAAATCTCTCATCTTCAACCTTACCCTCCCCCCTTGGACGGGTTCCCTTAATCGGTCTGGTCTCAACTGACCTGCCCGATATCCTCAAGAATCTCTCAGGCGAGGAACTGATCACGGTTATCCCACCAAAATTAAGATACGCAGCAAAGGGAGCAGGATTTAAGGTGCGCAATATTTTGTAGAGTGCAAAGGGCGGGGTAGCAATCCTGGCAGAAAATCGCTGGGAGAGATTTACCTGGTAAATATCACCGGCAGCGATATACTCCTTTGCTTTAAGTATAGCCCGAATGTAATCCCCTTTAGTAAAATTGCTCTTAAGTTCTATTACTCCCTGCTTTGGCAAGGTAGGTGGGGATGATGTGGTTGATTTTTTTATCGTACTCAGTTTGTGTGAGAATTCATCTAATCGGGCTTTTGCTTTTATCCGTTTCAAGCGTTCGCTCTCCTCCGGCAAGCCGGTTGAAGCAATCCACACTTTACCCTTTAAATGGTCAAAGATAATAACTGTGTCATAGAAGGCAAGGTAACAGAGAGGGATGTTGGTATCATCCTTACTTTGAGAGGGAAGTTTTTCAACAAAGTGTTTAAGATCATAGGCAAAGTATCCCACCGCCCCTCCCATAAAAGGTGGTAAATCAGGAGGGGTGATCAAGCGATATTTGGAAAGCAGGTTCTTTAGGATATCAAAAGGATTTCCCTTTAGTAATTCGATACTATTTCCCCGCCTCACCTCATTTTTCCCCCCTTGACTCTTGAAAACGAGAAAGGGATCGCTGCCAACAAAGGAATAACGCCCCAATCGGTTGTGATCAA
>JAZFSJ010000106.1:0-3745 GCA_036446115.1 Thermodesulfobacteriota bacterium
GCGGTAATGAAACCAAAATTTATCATTGGACGGGAATTTTAGAAATTAATTGATAGTGACATTATAAAATGATATCGTCATTAATAAATTTTTTTACTAAAATACGCATTTTTTCCTTGTATTAAAAATAATTTATTGCTAACTTATCTCTTGTTGTAGTAAGTTGTTAATTAATGTTTCATTAATATTTCTATTCTCTTTTAACAACCCAAAAAGGAGGATGCTATGTTAAGAAAGACCACCCTTTGTCTCACTCTCTCCTCTCTTATTGTACTTTTCCTTATACCCATCAAGTCGCTGGCCCGCATTTATCTATTCGACAAGAAGCTGGAGATAACCGGTAAGCTCGAAGAGAAGGTGGCGATCAAGTATAATATGAAATCCTGGGAGAAAGGACGAAGTCATCATGGACATTTGGCAAATGGGGGTGGAATGGATACCCTGGGCATGCTTAAGACGCACTTTCACATAGATGGACTCCTCCACCTCTATCAAGGGGCGGACGGTACTGTTCTTGATGTTTACACCCTGTGGGAATGGTTCTATGACTTTGCCCCTGATATAAGTGGTGATATGCACCGGGGGATGGCTACACGAGACCGCAACAGATATCAAACCCCCCATGGTGTGGATATGTGCAGGGAGTTGTATGCTAATTTTGTGAGCGGTCCCTGGACGCTTCGAGCGGGGAAGCAGATGATTGTCTGGGGGGAGACCTCGCTTCAGCGCACCGCAGACGTAGTAAACCCTCTTGATATCAGTAACCACATGATGGGAATGGATGACTGGGAAGATTTCAGGAAGGGGCTCTGGATGTTTCGCGGCTTTTACGAGACGGACTTCAAAAACAACCTCACCTTCGAGATTATCTGGATCCCTCACGACATTCAAGTGATGAGCATGCCTGTAGAAGGTGGTCTGTATTCTACCAGCTATTCGGGCGGCTTTTTTTCTGAGATGATGAGAAGGTGGAAATACGACGAACCCAAGGCACGCGGCCTGCACGACTCGCAGGGTGGTATCCGCATCAGGGGATACAACTTCGACTGGGACTGGACCGTGTTATGGTATAACGGTTTTGACGCCACCCCTATCGTGGATGACTGGGGACAACGCGGAAGTGGGAGTTACGGGGCAAATACCCCTGATACTTTCACCGCGACCAAGGGTTCAGGGCTAAAGGGATTCAACCTCTATGCTGCCTCATACAATTCCAGGAGATTATACGGCACATTTGACTTACCCGCTTTTCCCACGGGGAGGCAGTTTCGGTATTTCAGGACCGATAACTTTGCTGCCACTGCAACAAAATATTTTCATCATTTTAAGAAATTTGGACTAGATATTCCAATTGAGTCGGTGGTGAGGATGGAATTTGCCTACAAAGAGGGGGTTCACTTTAATACACTGAAAAAAGCTCAAGACGCCCCGGCCTCTAATTGGGCGGTGACCGGCAGGACCCAAAGAGATATACTGGCATATGCCATAGAGATTGACCACGACTGGATGCCCGAGTGGATTTGCAAATTTAACGGTCGTAGGAGTGTGAATACCACCCTGGGCTTTTTCCAGGACTGGATTTTCAACCACGATCATACCTTAAGTGTAAACGGGCTGGAGAGAGGTTATGGAGACAAAAACAGTACCAGTTTCAGCCTTTCTGTCAATACCGACTGGATGGGATCCGAGATTTATACTATGGCCAGCTACGGCTACAACACTAACGGCAATGGATTTGTCTGGGCACTTATCCAGTATGGACCCGGAGACCACTGGAGGTTTTTGGTGTTACCCAGGATTTCCTGGTCTAATGTGGGTCCGAAGAACCACAAAGTAAGTCGTTATACCGAGCGGAGTGATACTACAAATTATATCACCTTCAAGATAATTTATCAGTTCTAAACATAAAAGGAGGTAACAAGATGAAAGGTTTCAAGAAGACGTATGGTGTTTTGACAGGTTTGGGGATGATGGTACTGGCGCTCACTACAGGAATCCCCCAGGATAGCTCGGCTGTTACAACAGCGGAGGAGTTAAAGAACTGGCCTGCTCCCATGTACCAGGGGGAAGAGTTGAAGAAGGTAAGGGAGTGGGAAAAGACTTGGGCAGGTAAAAAGATTAACCAAGACAATATAGATCAGATAAAGGAATTTTTTTCGGAACAATATTATGAGGTATTCAGCAAGCCGGAGGAGTGGGGGACAGATGAGCTTTATTTTAATATTGTTCCATACCAGCAGATACTTCCTACGCCGGGCCAGATCGCAGCCACCAAGAAACATGCCCCTAATGCAAAATTTGATCCCAATCCACGTGAGGCTTACTGGACGGGTGAAGTTGGACCGAACGAATTTCTTTTAGGATGGGAGAAAGGAGAGATTTCCGGTTTTCCCTTTCCCTTTCCCAAAACGGGACTAGAACTCGCATGGAACATTGAGTTGAACTCGCGGGGAGATACCAAGTCCATGTATAGGGAAGGCGTGGTGGTTAATCCCCGGACCAGGGCAGAGCGAAGGGCAGTACAGCCCTGGCTTTATGATTTTTTCACCGGGAGGACTGATGTTGAACCGGTTCCCAACAAACCTTCGAACCCCAAGGGGATACGCAGGGGCTATTATTTAGAAATAGAAGAGCCCCTTGACGTGCAGGGGATGAGATATATGGAATTACGTTATCTTGATATTACCAAAGGGGAGGATATATGGATATGGTTTCCCACCTTCAGGAGGATCAGGAGGATGGGAGTAAGTTATAAGTCAGATACCATTGACGGGACTGATCTGGCTCCTGATGATGAAATCGGGTGGTGTGGTCATGCTAACGTAAAGGACTGGAAGATTATTGGGCGAAAAGAGATGCTGATGGGCCGCCATGTAGACACTATGAAATACACAAAGAAGAAGGGACAGGCAGTGTGGAGCGGGCAGCAGTTGGAAAGGGCAAACGCAATCTTGCTGGAAGCGAAATGGAAGGACCCCAACGCCACCTACAGCAAAGAGCTTCTGTATATGGATCCTGAGACGTACCGATGTAACCAGAAGGTTACCTGGGACCGGCAGGGGAGAGTATGGAGACAGTTCTTTTATAACACAGAGATGGTGAAGAGCAAGCAGGGGATCATACAACCTCACTGTTTTGAATTGTATTCCATGGATATCCAGAGGAGACACGGATGTCCTACTTTAGATAAAATTAAAGAGATTGGCTTTGAAATCCCAAATAGATTCTGGACAATTCAAAACCTACAGAAAAAAGGCTATTAATTCTAAAAAAAGGAGGGTGAAATGAACAAGTTTCAAGGAGTGCAAAGAATAACTCAACTTGTGAGTTTTTCTTTAATCACCACCTTTGTGCTTTTGATGCATGTGAATTTTGCAAGAGGTGAAGGCCTGGGGATTGGCCCCAATCAAGAAGGTTTTGATCAAGTCACATTGTTTGCATCGCAAGGCGCCGATTTTGATACAACTACAACATCACCATTTAGTTCGCACAGTGTAAGGGTAGTAACTTACTTTAACAGAATACTTAAGGCTTCTTTGGAACCTAGAACAGAAGGTGGAATTGGATTGTGGTGGATAATGGTATTTGGAACTGGAGGAGAATCTTTTGTACGCAGGGACAGCGCTACCCCTCGACAGTTTGACTTTGCCTACGGAGCTATATGGCCCGATCTGAAGTTTACAAAAAAGTCGGATGCCTGGTGTGATATTGACCCAGTTTTCAGTCTTGCCCTGGCCATTGGAGG
>JAZFSJ010000107.1:0-5380 GCA_036446115.1 Thermodesulfobacteriota bacterium
TTTACTGGCGTCCCCAAGGGGATTTGAACCCCTGCTGCCGGCGTGAAAGGCCGGTGTCCTAGACCAGGCTAGACGATGGGGACGCTTAAAAAATCGAAACTATTGATTATCACACCCCAAGACCTTAATCAAGTATTATCTAGTAAATTAGGGAAGAGATATCCGCAGAAAATTCCATAGTATCAAGTTACTACAGCAAGAGAAACTCCAACCAACCTGTTCTTATATGTACATCATCACCCTATACCCATACCTTCATTGAACAGGTTTTAAATAGAGTGCACCCAGAGGCGGAAGGGTAAGGGAAATAGAGCATGGGTAAACCGAAAATGGTACAGGTTCCGATTTCATCCCTCCACCATTACCAAGATTACTCCCTCCATAGTATGTAGAATCACTGTTTAAGATTTCCTGATAAAACGAATCGCTGGGAACACCCACGCGGTAACCATACCGGGGAATGGGGGTAAAATTAAACACACAGATTAAGTGGTTCTGGGGGTTTTTGCCGCACCGAATAAAAGAAACAACACTACTTTCCCAATCATGAAAGTCAATCCATTCAAACCCTGAGGTATCATGGTCAACCTCCCACAGTGCAGATTCCTCCTTGTAGATTTTATGAATGTGTTTAACGTACAGCTGAAGTTCTCTGTGCAATTTATTTTCCAACAGGTTCCAATCTAACCCCTGGTCATGGTCCCACTCCCCCCATTGTCCAAATTCTCCACCCATGAAAAGATGTTTCTTCCCCGGTTGAGCAAACATGTACCCATAAAGCGCCCTCAAATTAGAAAATTTCTGCCACTCATCTCCCGGCATCTTATCTATCAAAGATCTTTTACCATGCACTACTTCATCATGCGAGAGGGCCAGGACAAAGTTTTCATTAAAGGCATAAAGCATAGCAAAAGTCAGCATATCGTGCTTGTATTTCCTATAAACCGAATCCGAGGAAAAGTATTCCAGCATATCATGCATCCATCCCATGTTCCATTTGAAGTCAAAACCCAAACCACCCAAATAGGTGGGTCGGGAAACTCCAGACCACGCAGTTGACTCTTCTGCTATCACCATCGTCCCAGGATAGCGGGCATGCGTGATCACATTCAGTTCTTTAAGAAAATCGATTGCCTCCAGATTTTCTCTTCCCCCATACTTATTAGGAATCCACTCCCCCTCTTTTCGGTTGTAATCAAGGTAGAGCATGGAAGCTACCGCATCTACCCGGATACCATCCACATGATATTTCTCCAGCCAGAACAGGGCATTTGCAATCAGAAAATTTCTGACCTCACTGTAACCATAATTAAATATCAAAGTTCCCCATTCCTTATGCTCACCCTGACGAGCATCAATGTGCTCATAGAGGCAGGTTCCATCAAAACGCCCCAGACTAAAATCATCCTTAGGGAAATGAGAGGGAACCCAATCAATGATAACCCCAACTCCATGTTGATGACAGTAATCGATAAAATACATAAAATCATCCGGCGAGCCATAGCGACTGGTAGGAGCAAAATAACCGGTTACCTGATAACCCCATGAAGCATCCAAAGGATGCTCAGCTACGGGCATTAACTCTATATGGGTAAATCCAATTTGTTTGACATACTCTACTAGTTTAACTGCCAACTCACGATAATTCAGCCACCGATTACCTTCTTCTCGAACTCGCATCCAGGAACCAAGATGTACCTCATAAATAGAGATGGGATGGTCAAAGGGAACCCATCTCGAGAGATGTATCTGCCAATCATGATCGTGCCACTCATATTTATCAATATCCCAGACAACGGAAGCTGTTTTTGGACGAATTTCCATGGCAAATGCAAAGGGATCTGACTTTAGTACTCGTTGACCAAAGCAACCAAGCACCTCATACTTATAAAGAGTTCCTACAGAGACTCCCGGCATGAAAATCTCCCAGATACCTGAAGATCCACTACGTCTCATAGGATGCGCACGATAATCCCATCTGTTAAAATCGCCGACCAGACTCACTTGTTTTGCGTTAGGAGCCCAGAGAGCAAATAAAACCCCCTCAACCCCTCCACGCTCCTGACGATGCGCCCCTAATGTTTGATAAGCCTGGCGATATCTTCCTTCCTTTATATCACCAAGATGAAAATCACCCACAGCCGGTTGGTAACGGTAAGGATCCTCCCTGACACAAACTTCATGATTAGTCTGAAGCTCCAGTCGATACGGGAAAACATTTGTTTGATCCTCCAATACCGTCTCAAATAAACCATCTGAATGAATCTTTGTCATTGGGAATTTAGTAACAGCACCATCCCCCACAACAGAGGCAGTCATTGCCCCCGGCACAAATACACGTATAACGACAGCATCCTTCCCATTCAGCTTTACTGTATGATTCCCCAAAACGGAATATGGGTCAGGATGTTCTCCCTTTATGATTCGATTAATCTCTTCTGGCGCTAAAAGAGTGTTCATGATCAAACTCCACGGTACTACCTTATATCGGAATACTTCTGAACTTCTTATTCCGATATAATAGAATGCTATTCCTCTTCAAGGGATGCTTCTTCTTCCTCTAGAACGGCTACTTCGTCCTCTTCAGGGACGATATTTTCTTCTTCTCCCCCTTCTTCTATCTCTTCTTCTCCCCCTTCTTCTACCACTTCACCTATTTCCTCTTGATCCACTATACCTTCTTCAGATGGAACTGCCTCTTCTTCGCCCTCTGCTATTTCGGGCTCCAATTTATTTTCATCTTCCTCATCCTCTTCTAATCCCTCAGCAAGTTCCTCCTCTTCAACTTCCGTATCCTTTTCCTCAGTTTCTTCAGCCTCTTCTTCCTCAACATCTTCCTCTTCCTCAGGAGATGCTAACTCTACCTCCTCTTCGGAAACAGCCTTTTCCTCTTCATCTGAAACCTCTTCCTCCTCTTCAACTTCTTCTTTTTCCTCAATAGTAGTTGTTGTTTTTCTCCTCTCAAATTCCCTTATGGAGCTGGGAACCGTTTTCTTCCTCTCAAGCCTATCACGTTTTAGGGCAGCCTTTTTCCCTTTAGGAGCAGCTTTCCCCTTTTGCGGATAAACGGCTTTTTTATCTTTCGTTTTAGCAGGTGTCTTTTCCTCTATAATTTGCTCTTCCTGTGGTTCAGTTATCGCAGGTGTCGCCCTCCTGATGCTTACCTTTTTTTCCTTAGGTAGAGGAACAAACCTGGATTCAATTTTCTCCTTTTCTCCTTCAATATATCTTATAGTTACTGTAGCCACCGCGAGAAAGGAACAAACAAGTAGTAATATAACAATTCTCTTATCCATTAATTCTCACATTCCTCCTCTAGTTGAATATTCGTAACATTATACCAGCTAAATACACAAAAATCGAGATTAATCCACCCTAGCCAAAACTGAAGTAAACTACCACCTGTTTCCTTTTGCGACCCCGTGCGAAACAGGGGGTTTTCAAAGTAACCAATAAATGTTCTTTGTGTGAGAGAAATGATAATCAAAAGCCGTGTAAACTCACAGGGCCTCTTTTTTGTGAGGGTTTTATAAAATCTTTATGACGTATACTAATTAGAAAATGTCCTTGACATGGGTCTTAACTTTGGCTATACCTAATCCAGTTTTGTTAAGATATTTTAATAGTATATAACACAAAGAATCCTTTTTAAAAAGGAGATTTAAAATGTCAAGAGCCATCTTTATTGCCCTCGCCGGACAAGGTTGTTTTGTCTTATCAGTGATTTTCATGATACCACTGAGGATGAATCCCGTGGAAAATTACAATCTTTTCTACATGCCAATAATGGCCACTATATTCTTTGTCCTCTTCTACCTTATGTGTACCGAGAAGAAAGAAAGTAAAGCGTATGTATATGCCTTTTTCGCCGCAGTTGTGGGGTGGCCGGTTATTGGTGAGACAGCAGCTCTCCCAGTCCCGGAAGGGATAATCAAGCAGTTCAGCAATGTTGATATTAAAACCCTGGGTGGTTATTACTACGTAGCGGCTGGCTGGATAATGCTTAAGGTTTTATGGCGCACCGATGCTATAAAGAACTCATTAGCGGTATTTCTGATGACATTTCTTGGCATATGGACCTTTGAGCTCTATATGGAAAATTATTCCTCCAGGGTTCCACTCGATATGATGCCTGTTATTGCCAATAGTGTTACCGTTATCTCCGTTTTGTTGAGCATACTGCTCCTCTATATAGCAAGAAAAGCCACCACTCTGGAAAAGAAAACTGTTATGGGCTGTCTCTTATACTTAACTGTTGCCCTCATTTTAATGGGTTCTGGACCGTGGAAAAAACCACAGTCATTTTATCTGAAGTATGAAGGCCCTCGCATGAAGCAAGAGCTGAAAGAACTGCAGGAGGAGATTGAATATTTTGATAAACTGAAGCAGGATATGATAGAGCGAGGGTGGTACGAAGAAGAAAAGGAAAAAGCACAACAAACGGAGCCAAAAGCCGCAGAATAAGTAAACTACCACCCGTGTAACGGGTGGCTTTGTTTTACGGCCAAAGGCCGTGAAACAAATGAAGCACGAAAGTGCTAATGTTTCCTTTTGCGATCCCGTGCGAAGCACGGGGTTTTCAAAGCAAACAATAACTATTATTAATGGAGTAAATCGAATGACAGATAATTATACCACACCACTTGCCCGCTGGGCGAGGATCCTGGAGATATTTATCCCGGGCTATATGTTCGGTAAGTCCTGGGGGATTGCGAGTGCCGTAACCGTCGACCTTTACCGTGCCGTTTTCCCCCCATTTTTGATTGATATGGCCGAAGCATTAAAGGGAGTGTTTCCCAGTGCCGGTGAGGATATGGGACGTCTTGTGGCAACCTCAGTGGGTGCGGTTATCGGTTTTCTGGTTATCGTGGTTCTGGCAATTTTTATGCATCTTGTGCTGCGCGACCGAAAGTATGTTGACTCACTTCGCTTTACCTCGGTGACCCTCATCCCGCTTGCAGTCATGAACGGCACCCTCTCCCACCTGACAAACACCCTTTTAGAAAGCCTGGGCGGGGGAGAAAGTCTTGAAACACTTACACAAAGTGCCCTCGAGGGTCCCAGAGGCCAGATTGCCATATTCTGCATCTTTTATATGACCTCCATCTGGTTGTTTAGCGGCAGAACCGGTGTTAAAGACTGGCGCAGGTGGGGTCTTATAGCCGTTGGCATCGCGTTTTTAGCGGCATATTTTTCCTGTGGACTGATGATCACAGCCGGTGAGTGGGAAGTTCTTCTCCCTCAACTTCAAGCAGCTTTAGCAGCGCACTAAGGAGGGCAAGAATATGAATATAACCAAAGAGCGTTTTATAGCTATAAACAAATATATCCTTTTTGCAGCATTTTTTATATATCTCATCGGTGTTTTCACCCCGATAAA
>JAZFSJ010000108.1:0-4137 GCA_036446115.1 Thermodesulfobacteriota bacterium
CCGAAACATTGATGAAGGCCGAGGCAATAGGGCGGCTATCCTTTTTGAGGATCGGACATATTCTTATAACCAGCTGCTCGAAAACGTCAACAGGGTAGCCAATATGCTATCGGAACTGGGTGTCAGATTAGAAGACCGTGTCATGCTCCTTGTTCGCGACACACCTGAAATGATCTTTTCCTTCTATGGAGCAATCAAGTTAGGGGCTGTGCCCATACCAACCAGTATTTTGATGAAGTCACAGGATTTCCTCTATGAACTTAATGATAGTCGCGCTCCGGTTTTGATAGTAGATTCGGCTTTCCTGCCGGAGATTGAAAAGATTCGTAATCAGGCTAAATTTCTAAAATCAATAGTTGTAATTGGCGGACAGGATCACAGCTATCATTCCTTTAATGAACTCATGGACAAAGCCGGCACAGAATTTAAGGCGGCGGAAACCACACCTGATGACGCAGCATTCTGGCTTTACAGCGGCAGAAATCCCCATATTTTAATGGGAGCCATTCATCACCATAGTCATATGGTATATTGCTCAGAGGCTTACGCCAAAGGGATATTGCAAATGACCGAAGACGATCTCGTTATGGGTTCTTTTCTCTTCTTTGCATATGGTCTCGGAAATTGCGTTTACTTTCCCTTTGCAGTTGGCGCCGCTACTATCCTCACTAGTCATCGGCCTTTGCCGGAGCTCTTTTATCAGGATCTTGTAAAATACCGTCCTACCATCTTTTTTACAGTACCTACACTCTTGGGAGGTCTTGCAGACTATAAAAAAACCTGTCGTGATGAAGGCAAAGATCTACCCCCTGTTGATAATTTAAGAGCATGTATTTCATCTGCAGAGATCCTATCACCTGAAATATATCACCGTTTTAAGAAAGAATTTGGTGTGGAAATTCTGGAAGGTACAGGTTCTACCGAGGCTTGTCATATCTTTCTTTCCAATCAATTTAATGAAGTTAAACCGGGTAGCACGGGTAAGGTGGTTCCCGGCTATCGAACCAAGCTGTTGGACGATGATGGCCGGTCTGTTGCCCCAGGAAGTATAGGCAATTTACTGGTGAGTGGCAATTCCATGGCCTCTGCTTATTGGAACCAGAGAGAAGAGACAAAACAAAACATGCAGGGCGACTGGTTTGTTACAGGGGATCGGTACATGGTGGATGAAGACGGGTTTTATTATTTTCGCGGAAGAAGCGATGATATGCTGCGTGTGGGAGGTAAATGGTTGGCACCTCATGAGGTTGAAAAGACAATCAACCGGCATGAGGCAGTGGTAGAGAGTGCCGTAGCTGGACGAAAGGATAAGGATGACCTTACAAAACCTTATGCTTTTGTTGTATTAAAGCCTGACTACTCCCCTTCAGACCATCTAAAAGAGGAAATAAAATAGTTTGTTAAGGAGAAGATTTCGGTATACAAGTATCCCCGTTGGATTCAATTTATTGATAGTTTACCCAAGACAGCCGGTGGTAAGGTGCAGCGCTTCGTCTTGCAGGAAAAGATAATCTAAAAAGGTTTATCATGCTCAATGTAAACAATATCGAAGTCATTTATGACGATGTTATTCTAGTCCTTAAGGGTCTCTCCATTGAGGTTAAAGAGGGCCGGATTGTTACACTTTTGGGGGCGAATGGGGCAGGCAAAACCACTACTTTAAAGGCTATTTCGGGTCTGCTAAAAGCAGAAGAAGGTGAAGTAACAGATGGTACAATCGAGTTTATGGGACAACGGATTGACGATAAAGACGCGGAAGAGATTGTAAAACTGGGTATCTTTCAGGTCATGGAAGGACGATGCGTTTTCGAAAACCTGACCGTCCATGAGAACCTAATTGCTGCAACCCGAACCTGTAATAATCGGGAGGAGATCCGAGAGCGTTATGATACGGTGTTTCATTACTTTCCACAGCTTAAAGACTTGCGTAACAGGTTAGCCGGATATCTGTCCGGTGGAGAGCAGCAGATGCTGGTGATCGGCAGGGCTCTTATGGCACGAACCCGCTTGATGATGCTGGACGAACCTTCGCTCGGTTTAAGCCCCATCTTAGTTGCCGAGATCTTTAACATTTTAAAAAGGCTTAATGAAGAACAGAACATCACGATACTGTTAGTGGAGCAAAATGCTCATCTTGCACTTTCCATTGCTGAGCATGGTTATGTTATGGAAAATGGCAAGATCGTTCTGGATGATACAGTGGAAAAGCTCAAAGAGAATGAGGATATTAAAATGTTTTATCTCGGATTGACTGAAATGGGAACTAAGCGAAGTTACCGTGATGTAAAATTTTATAAACGCAGGAAACGCTGGTTGACTTAAGGAGAGACAATATGGCTAAGATAGGGATATTAGGATGTAATAGCACTACCAGAGAAATGAACTGCGTCATGATAGGATGTTTTGGCAACCTACGAAGCAGACAGGGATCTTTCACGGATTACCCTGAAGAGGAATCTCTCGATCTTGTGGGTATTATCCATTGCGGCGGCTGTCCCACGGCAGTAGGAGCAGACCGTATCTGGCAAAAGGTCCAAGCTTTGGTGGAATACGGTATTGATGCTCTCCATTTCACTTCTTGCCTAGTACAACTCTGTCCCTTTAAGGATGAATTTAAAGAAACCATCCAAAAGGAATACCCTGATCTCAAAGTTGTGGAAGGCACACATCCGTTTCAGGATATAGATGCGTTCAAAACCGGAATCAAAGAGTTGGTTTCTCAGCGGGTAGTTACTCCACAAAGAATGAATGATCTGGTCTTTAAGCGGATAAAACTTCCCTCTGAATAATAATATGAGAGACCCTTGATTCTTTATTTAACCGTAACAACCGGGCACGGAGCTTTTAGTATCACGTACTGCGCTGTTGAGCCGAAAACCAATTTTTGCATCTTAGACTTTTTAATGATACCGATAATGATCTCATCTACATTATTTTCCTCGACAAATTGAACCAGATCTTCTCCAGGAGTCGAGCCATGAACCAGCTGGTGAGTTTCACATGAAATTCCCTCTTTTTCCAGAAGAATTTTTGCGTTTTCCAGATCTTGTTTAGCCTTTTTAACATCTTGCAATTCCTCTTTGGAACCTCCCACCATAGAGGTGAGTACATAAACTTTAGCATCAAAAGCCTTAGCGTGCTTTTTTGCCAGCTTCAAAGCCTCATTAGAAGCACTTGATCCCTCATAACCGACCACGATCTTCATTATCATCTCCTTTTCGGGGTCACCATCTTGATTAGCGCGTTAATCAGATGCAACTTACCATTAAATATCTTATCTTCACAGAAACTGTTTCTAACGATACTAATATGGTGATTCCAAAATAACATTGCATAGGCTGAAAAGTGGTTATACAATTACCAGTTTTCGTTCACTGAGACTTCATGAACCATCTTGTCTTCTGAGCCGAAGTGTCTGCAAAGAGTTTCGAAAATCTCAGTGCCATGCCTGATGAAATAGCAGTTCTCAAAGACGCTGGGGTCCACCATACCCTCAGATGTCAGGTGGTTGAGCAAATCTTGAAGCGGTTTGTAGAATTCACTCACAAAAATTTGAGGCTTGTAATGACCAATGCCGAGTTTTTTCTTTACAAAAGTGATGGCATTTTCAAGGTTGGTGCCGACTCCGCCCTTGAAATAGATGTCTGCCTCGGTAGTTTCAGATAGAATTTCCTGCCTTTCCAGTAAATCATTCCTGGCCAAATACGCTGCAAAATCTACGTGGATATTAATGTCTACCCCTGGAATCTTCCAATACACGGCGCCACAGAGCATTCCAAGAGAAGCCGTGGTTTCGGATACAAACGACATGACACTTCCGGCGCTTCCGCCGGTAAGGATACCGCAGATGCCCCCGTGAAAATTCTTGAATGACTTAATGCTGTCTACAATTTCTCTCCGGGTGTCGGCATCTACATCCCCTGCTGTTCCGTAAATCGCGGCCAGCTTCCTTGAGCTGAAGGCTTCATGAAATGAGGGTATCACCGAAGACCTCATAAAAAACTGTTTGTATAAGACCAGATCGCCTTGCAGAGGGCTCTTCCAGTGAATATCCACACCCATATCCTGAAGAGTATTCATAAAGACAAGGTGCTCTGACCTGAAAAAGCATTCCTCTTCAGGGGCCCTTCTGAATGT
>JAZFSJ010000109.1:0-5141 GCA_036446115.1 Thermodesulfobacteriota bacterium
AGTGCTTTTGCGGAAGGAAAAATTTCTTGTCTTTCCAGCTTTTGGTGGCGAAACAAATATAGTATAATTATTTTTTATCATGCAATAGCTCTTATAGATGGTTTTTTATACTTATCGGTAAAAAAAAGCAGTAGATTAGGGAAATCTTCAGTTTTTTTATCAGTAAAATTTGCTAATTTTTGGTTGATTTAATGAAAAAAAGCGAGTAATGTCAAGCTTTTTTTGAAAAAACTTTGCTAAAAATGCTTGACAATATATACCTGTTTTGGTGTAGATAGATAGCCGGTAAGTGTGCGTGACAATATATGCCTGTTTTGGTGTAGATAAATAGCCGGTAAGTGGGGCAGTTCATGTGTACAGAGTGTTTTTAAATTGAGCCGACATTTGAACTTATGACCTTGTAAAGAGGTAAGGTGGGGTTGAGATACTATCAAGTCTTGGAGCAAGGAAGAGACACTATGTGTTAAGGAGACACATTTTAAGGATGGGAAAAGCAGAAAGTAGGGTTTCTGATTGGTTAGCTTTGAGTTTTATCGATGGTTTAGGTGCCAAAGGGTGCCTTAGTTTGATTCGGAAATTTCATAGTCCTGATAGGGTATTTAATGCATCGATTAGAGATTTGGAAAAGGTAGGAGGTCTAAAACCGAAAGTTATTAAGCAGTTAAAAGAAGGTAATCAATCTGCCCGAGTCAAAAAAGAGATAGAGCTCATGAGTAAGCACCGGGTAACGTTGGTTTCTTTCCTGGATGAGAATTACCCTTCTCATCTTTTAAATATCTATGATCCACCTCCCTTTCTCTATGTGAAAGGGGAACTTAAGAAGGAGGATAAGGTTGCAATCGCAGTAGTAGGATCGCGCTTTGCCAGTCACTATGGAAAGTTAACCACCGAGACGATCAGTCGAGACCTTGCTCTAGGGGGGGTAACCGTGGTGAGTGGATTAGCACGGGGCGTTGATACCAGTGCTCACAGAGGTGCTCTTTCGGCAAAAGGAAGAACCATTGCAGTGCTGGGATGTGGGATAGATGTTGATTATCCCGTGGAAAATAAAAAACTGAAGGAAGAGATTGCTCTAAGTGGAGCCTTGATTTCTGAGTTCCCCATATCAACTCCTCCCGTCTCCCTGAACTTCCCTATTCGCAATCGTATTATCAGCGGTCTTTCTTTGGGAGTAGTAGTGGTCGAAGCGAGTCACCGAAGCGGTTCCCTCATTACTGCCAGGTTGGCCTTAGAGCAGGGGAGGGATGTGTTTGCAGTGCCGGGAAGCATCGATTCTCTGAGAAGCAGGGGTACACATAGACTAATTAAGGAAGGAGCAAAGCTGGTTGAGGATGCCCAGGATATCTTCACTGAAATACTTCCTCAGATTAAGAGTTCCCCTCAATTAACCGATATAGTACAGGATAAAGATGAACTGTTGAGTAGGGAAGCGAGGAATATCCTTGGTGTATTAACACAAGGAAAGCTTCAGATTGATGAAATTATAACCGATACAGATTTAAGTAGTAGCCAGGTTTCCTCCACCCTTTTGGATCTTGAACTAAGGGGGATAATTAGACAGTTGCCTGGGAAAATGTTCGTGAGGAGATGATGAAATCCAACTGTATTAAAACTATTGTTGTATGAGGAAGATGAGATGAGTGCGTCACCCCCCTACCTTATCGTTGTTGAGTCGCCTACAAAGGCGAAGACCTTGAGTCAGTTTTTAGGTAAGCAATATCAGGTCGTGGCCTGTCTGGGACATATTCGGGCCCTTCCTAGTAAACCCGGTTCGGTTGATATAAAGAATGATTTTGAACCACAGTATCAAATCCTTCCCCATAGCAGTAAATATCTTAACCAGATAAAAAAGTACCTGCGTAAATGTGAGAGAATTTACCTGGCAACTGATATGGATCGAGAGGGTGAAGCGATTGCCTGGCATTTAACGGTAGCATTAAATCTCGATGGTGCAATTTCGGAAAAGGCTAAAAAGGGCAAGCATCTGCAAGTGAGGAGAATTGTGTTTCACGAAATTATTAAAGAAGCGATTGAAGAGGCCCTTAAGTATCCCAGAGATGTCTCTCCCCAGTTGGTGGATGCACAACAGGCAAGAGTGGTATTAGATTACCTTTATGGATTCAATTTAAGTCCCCTCCTTTGGAAAAAGGTGAGACCGGGACTGTCTGCTGGACGGGTGCAATCGGTTGCGCTGCGTCTAATTTGTGAGAGAGAAAAGGAAATTCAAGCCTTTGAGGTTCAAGAATATTGGTCGATTAGAGCTGATCTTTCTTCTTCTTCTAAAAGCTCCTCTGACACTCTGCTTTCTGCAGAACTTGCTCAGATTGATGGAAAAAAATTGGATAAGTTTCATATTAAAGACCAGAAAAGTGCCCAGGAAATCATGGAGGACTTAGAGGGTGCAGAATATGGCGTGAGAGAAATTCGTCGCAAAGAGATAAAGCGGAGTCCTGCACCTCCCTTTACTACCAGCACTCTTCAGCAGGAAGCTTCCCGCAAGTTGAGATTTTCAGCGAAAAAGACTATGTCGGTTGCACAGAAACTTTATGAAGGGATTGCTATAGAAGGTGGTATGACAGGGTTAATTACCTATATGCGTACAGATAGCGTTAACCTGGCAGAAAGTGTGTTGTTTGATATTAGGAAGGAAATTATTGAACAGTTTGGAAGGAAATTTAGCTTAAAAGCACCACGAAAGTTTAAGAAAAAGTCGAAAAATGCCCAGGAGGCTCATGAGGCCATTAGACCTACGGATGCTTCTTTAATACCGGTGGAGATTAAACCTTATTTAACTGCTGATCAATTTAAACTCTATGACCTCATCTGGAAAAGGACGCTTGCCAGCCAAATGGCGCAGGCCCTGCTTGATTCAGTTTCGGTTGATATTGCGGCTAAAGATTCCTACCTTTTCAAGGCTACAGGATCAACCATAAAATTTCCCGGTTTTATGAAGGTCTATATTGAGGGGAAAGATGATGAGAATGGTGAAAAAAAAGGTATGTTGCCTCCACTGGAAGAGGGTCAAATATTAACCCTGGCTGCTCTGGTACCAGAGCAGCATTTCACTCAGCCTCCTCCCCGTTATACAGAGGCAACCTTGGTAAAAACGCTGGAGGAATATGGTATTGGTCGTCCCTCGACCTATGCAAGTATTATCGATATTCTTCGGACGAGAAAGTATGTTAAGATTGCTGAGAGAAGATTTTTTCCGGAAGATTTAGGGCTGACAGTCAGTGAACTTCTGGTAAATCACTTTCCCAAATATGTTGACTATCAATTTACCGCTCAGATGGAAGAGGAGTTAGATGAAATTGCCCGGGGAGAGATTTCCTGGAAACCGGTGGTCCGCGAATTCTGGAAACCTTTTATTGATCTTATAGACAAAAAAGATGGTGAGTTAAAAAAATCTGATATCATTAGTGAAGAGACGGACGAGATATGTCCCCAGTGTGGTGCAAATCTCGTCATAAAGCTTGGGCGCTATGGTAAGTTTTACGGCTGTAAGGGGTATCCTCAATGCAGATATATCAGACCTTTGAATAATAAGGGAGAGGAGGCAGGCACTCAGGATGAGAGTGTTAATGAGCAATGTGAGAAATGTGGTAAGCCCATGATTGTTAAAGAAGGTCGCTATGGTAGATTCCTCGCATGTTCTGGATATCCGCAGTGTAAAAATACGAAATCTCTTAACAAAGCTAAGAGCTTGGGTATCAAGTGCCCTGAGTGTGAGAAGGGAGAGATTATTGAGAAGAGGACTCGACGAGGTAAATTCTTTTACGGCTGTTCTCAATACCCCCAATGTGATTTCGCCACTTGGGATAAACCAGTGGAAGAACCCTGCCCTGATTGTGGAAGTAAAATCCTGGTGGAAAAGATGAGTAAACGATCTGGAGCGGTTATAAAATGTATTAAGAAGGAGTGCACTTATAAGAGGAAATTACCCGATGGGTAAGATAGTACACTTTGACTTTTGCAATTATGGTAAGATTGGCAGTTTTTGCTTAAAGCGAGTCTTGCCATGGATGTTTAGGATAAGAAATAGTGTATTCTTCTGTTTTATAATTTTTCTCTTGCCGGGAGAAGGTATAGGAGAAAGCAGCAGCCTCTCCTCACTTCCCGATCCTCACTATTCTGATGAACTTCCCCCCTACATTTCTCCTTTAATAGAAAAGGTGAGGCATATCATATATCCTGTTCTGGGATTACCTGCTATAGTAGTGTCCGGAGAGGGCTTGACGGCTGTGGTGAGTTTTGATGATGGGGGGAAAACTTTAGATTGGGAGATGAAGATAGCTACCCACCAAATCGTTAGTCAGTCCTATGCCTTGGCCGATGTTGAGAGTGCTTTTGATGTGTCATCCGGTCATTATACCCTGACGGGAATAGTTCCTCATCAAGCACCACGGGATATTTTCAATCTCGTGATTACCAGTAAAAGCTCAAGCATTTCTGATAGCCAACCCAATGCGGTAAGGGTTATAAACGAAATGAAGCGTGATTATCGTTTTGTCCATTTAACTGATCTTCATGTTGGTGATCCTCGTGGTTATCTAGTGCCTTTAAGTGATGAGAATCGTAACACCAATGTTTTAAATTGCGGTTTGCATATTTTCAATGAGCTCTCTTTTTTTGACCCTGATTTTATTCTCTTCAGTGGAGACCTGGTCTTCGGAGGCTCTTACTTTCTGGAATATCTCTGGGCGTGGGAAGTTTTAAGCAGTTTCTCCCTGCCGATTTTTATGGTTCCTGGGAATCATGATGGTTATGCAAGTGGTGGTGGATTGCTGCGAGATGGTTTAGAATACTGGAAGCAGGTAATAGGACCCCCGTATTACTCTTTTGACTATGGGGACATAAACCATTTTACCTGTGTGAATACCTATGATGGGAGTGCCTACCAGCGTGATGGTTTTTATTTCATTGTACAAAGGTGGGGGGGTGCCTTAAGCCAGGAACAGGTAGAATGGTTGGAAGGAGATTTGAGAAAGGCCTCTGATGAAGGAAGAAATTCTGTTCTTATGGGTCACCATGATCCTCGGGGGGATGTTCATTCCTTTGGGGGGGAAGACAATCCAGCAGATGAAGATAAGGATGGCTACGCTGAGGCTATGGAATTACTCGATATACTTTACCACCAGGAA
>JAZFSJ010000110.1:0-3180 GCA_036446115.1 Thermodesulfobacteriota bacterium
CGTGCTTCACACGGGGTCGCAAAAGGAAACTACGGCACTTTCGTGCCTCATTTGTTTCACCCCTACTGGTGAAACAACGCCACCTGCTTTGCAGGTGTTAGTTTACTGCACGATTTTGCTCCTCAACATATTTATGAATATGCCTTCGTTGCAAAATCGCTCCAACTGCTCGTTTCGCTGCGTTTTTCTACACCTCGCCACGACGTCTGCTGCAAAATCTGGGTTTAAAGAATCCTCACCACACTACTATAATTTTCTGTGATTTTCTGTGATTTTTCGTGCAATTCTGTGGCGTTTTTTACCATTTGACTTTACATATTTATTTTAATAGTATTCTGGACAAGGAATGTGCTCTTATTAATAGTGAGAAATAGTAGGCCACCTCACAAATTGAGGTACGATCCGGCTTATCCATGGTGTGAGCATCCTCACCCTTGGTAAAGCCCATTCCTTAATTTATAAAAAACTTAATAACTATAAGGAATAGCTATGAAACTTGTAATTGCCATCACCGGTGCAAGTGGAAGCATCTACGGTATTCGCCTGCTGGAATTTCTAAAAGACAAAAAGGACATCGAAACCCATCTCGTCATTAGCAAAACAGCAGAAAGAGTAATACCTTATGAAACAGACTATAAAAGCATTGAACAGGTGAAGGGATTGGCTGATTTTTGCCATCAGGAAGATGATTTGACTGCCCCGATTTCAAGCGGCTCTTTTCTCACGGATGGCATGATTGTGGCTCCCTGTAGCGCCAAGACCCTTTCCGCCGCCGCCCACTCCTACGGCGAAAATCTGATAGCCCGCACATGTGACGTTTCTTTGAAAGAGAGACGAAAACTTGTCCTTGTATTCAGGGAAACTCCTTTAACCCTCGCTCACATTGAGAACATGAAAAAGGTAACTAACATGGGGGGTATTATTCTTCCTCCCGTCCCCGGTTTCTACTCTAAACCACAGACCATTGATGAACTCGTCAATCACATTGTAGGAAAAGTCCTGGATTTATTCGGCATTGAACATAATCTCTTTAAGAGATGGGATAAGTAAACCGGCGGAATCAGGGTTCAGGGAAAAACAGGGGTGAGAATCCCGGGAATAGGAATTAAGGGGACAAACTACAATTAATCATCATTAATTATGACGACTTCGTAAAAAGTCCATCTGCTGCGTTGCGCTTCATCTTTAGTCATTCCGACGTACTCCTAAGTACGCCTCATTCCTAAAGATTTACGCGCCTTGCATCTGGAGCTTTTTACTGTGTCGCCTAATTTCCGACTTTTTACGAGTTCATTAATTATGAAACACGGATTTCTGATACCTGGGAACCGGCAACTTGCCAACTGGCTTCTGAATTCCTACTTGACAATATCTCTTTGATATGTAATTGTTTTTTCCTTGAAGTGTACATTGTGGTCAATGCTATAGAAAGGAGCCTACAGTATGTCCAAAAAGAAGATTTATGAGAGGACTTTAGAGGATTATCGCGAACAGGCCTGGGGAGATTCCCGCTGCAACTGGTGCCAGAATCAATGGGGCTGGAACGTCAAGAGCAGTAAATACAGTGAGATCTGCCCTGAGTTCAGATATAAACGTTTCGCTGCCTATAGCGCTATGGGTAAATTTCACATTATCCGCGCCCTCTTAGAAGAGGAGTTTGATTATACCGATTCAGAGGCGCTGGTAGATATAGCCTTTCGCTGCACCTCTTGCGGTGCCTGTGAGATGAACTGCCTCAGATTAAATGAAAAGGAACCGCTCAAGGCAGCAGAGGCTCTAAAAACCAGGTTGATTGAGAAGGGTCTGGCGCCTCTGCCGGCCCACAAGGAACTCTTAACCAGCATTAAAAACTATGATAATCCCTGGAAGCAGCCCCGGGCACAAAAAGCCCAGTGGGCAAAAGGACTAAACTTAAAAAATGCAAATAAACAACAGTGTGAAGTTCTTTTCTTTGCAGGATGCACTCCAGCCTTTGACCCTATTTTGAAGCATGATATTGTCAATTCGGCAAAACTGCTTAAAGAGTGCGGTGTAGATATTGGTATCTTTGCCGATCAGGAGATTTGTTGTGGGAGTCCTGCCATTCGGATAGGTGATCGGGAGACCTTCTTTGCCCTTGTCAAGAGAAACATAGAAGCATTCAACAAAGCAGGGGTAAAAGAGATTATTACCCAATGCGCAGGGTGCTATCATGTGCTAAAATATGATTTTCCGGAAGTGCCCGATATGCCGGAGATCAACTTTAAAGTATACCACATCTCCGAATACCTGGAATCACTGCTTAAAGAGAGCAAAATCACCTTTACTAAAGAGGTGCCTCTGACGGTGACCTGGCACGATCCCTGCCATATCGGAAGGCACTGTGGTATTTATGAGGAACCCCGCAATATTCTGAAAGCCATTCCTGGAATCAGACTGGTAGAAATGGAGAGAATAAAAGATCAGGCATGGTGCTGCGGCGCGGGTGGCGGCGTGAGAGCAGCCTTCCCAGATTTAGCCTTTAAGACTGCAGAAGAACGGGTAGAGGAAGCTAAGGAGACAGGTGCAGAGGCGCTGGTTACCTGTTGTCCCTACTGCGAGCAGAATCTGGCTGACCCCTTGCGCGCCCAGGGTAATGGCATGAAGGTCTACGATCTTACAGACATTATGCTACAGGCCCTGTAGAGCAAGCCAACATATAAATTAATAGATTACTCAAGAAAAAGTGGTTAGAAAAAAACATCTAACCACTTTTTTTAGAACAAAATTAAACCCAGAATTTGCAGTAGCCATCTACTGCGGCTTGACCGGCACATGACTCTAAGGTGAAGCCGTGAGTCATGTATACTATATAATTATATTAAGCTCCGGAAAGCTTAAAAGCTTTCAAATCCTTGCTGCAACGCTTGTTTATTGCTTTGAAACACTGTGCTTCTCACAGGGGCGCAAAGGGAAAACTACCCGTTGCACGTGTAGTCGTTTACGACACGATTTTGCTCCTCAACATATTTATGAATATGCCTTTGTCGCAAAATCGCTCCAACTGCTCGTTTCGCTGCGGTTTTCTACACCTCGCCACGACACCTACTGCAAAATCTAGGTTAAATCTTTTGTAAGGAAGGCCTTATATGCCTTATAGGTCATATAGGCATCTGCTTTACTCGATATTTCAAAAGGTGAGTGCATGCCCAATAAGGATGT
>JAZFSJ010000111.1:0-4658 GCA_036446115.1 Thermodesulfobacteriota bacterium
AGATTTTTTCTCATTAATTTTTGATAATTATTGCTACTTACACCCGCGTGTAAAATGCCAAATTGATAATAACAATAACAAGACACTCACCCCTCAACTTTCTACACCACCACCCTTCATAAAGGTGTTATGGAAAAAAGGGATTTTAATTCCTTTATATAGAGATTTATAAATATTATATAATTTTATATAAGATTTAGATATTGTCAAGTATTTTTATTAATTATTTCTAGCTTTTTGCCCTATATGAGTATGTGGTACCCGCCATCCTTTTACTTCTCCAACATCTTTTTTAAACCCTCTACCTTTTCTTTAAACTCCCTAGTAATCAACTCAGCCTGATCAAAGGTGTGGACCACATGAGGGGTAATGAGCATCAAAAGTTCTGTCTTCTCTAAAACCTCCCTGGTATAACTAAACAACATGCCCAGGTAGGGGATTTTTGATAAAAACGGAATCCCCTCTATAGAGAAATCTTTCTTCTCCCTGATTAATCCTCCAATGGCAATAGTCTTTCCATCCTGTACCACCAGAGAGGTCTCGGCCTGGCGTTTTAAAATAATGGGCGAATTGATCCCTTCAATGCGCTGCTCACTGACATCACTCACTTCCTGGCTTATCTCCATCGATACCAAACCCTTTTCATTAATACGTGGGGTAACCGTAAGCAGGATGCCGGTGTCGCGATATTCAATAGAACGAGAAAAGGCTGAGGTTTCGGAAGCCAGTGTTTGGGGAGTATACTCACTGGTGACAATGGGAACCTCTTTACCCACCTCTATCCTTGCCTCGGTATTGTCAGCAACTAAGATGTGGGGTGAAGAGAGTATATCCACCTCATTCTCCCTGGCATACGCCCTTAAGTAGGACTCCAGTGCGTCGGAGACAAAGGCATAAGTAAAACCAGTCGGGGCTATTCCTTTAACCGTCCCGATATTCTGCCCCATGCTTTCAGTCCCTTTATACCCTCCCAGGGAGGCGTAATCACTTTTATATGCCCACTCTATACCAAACTCGCTAGCCTCATCCAGGGTTACCTCTGCTATCAGCACCTCAATTAACACCTGTTTGGGTATGGTATCCAGCAGTTTGATGGTCTTAAGCACTTGTGCATAGTCCTGAGGTGTGGCTCGTACAATCAAGGCATTATTAACCTCATCCACCACAATCTTGACCTCACCAGTTGCAGTTCTCAAACCGGTTCTGGCTTTAGTTACCTTGGTGGACTTGGTCTTTTTCCTGCTCGTTCTGGTTGTCCTCGTTTTTTTATCCCTTTCTCTCCTTGTCTCTCCGTATACTTCCTTAATGACATCTCCGATATCAATAGCTTTAGCATTCTCCACAAAATAGATAAAGATCTGTTCCTCCAACTCTTCCCTCACCTTGTCCAGTTTTTCAATCCACCCTGCAACCCTATCAAAAACCTCCGGCATGGAACTGACTGCCAAAATTATATTCATCCGCTCGATGGGAATAAAGATCACCAGCTCCCCCCCTTTTTGCTTTTTTGTCTCAACCCCCAAAGCTTTAAAGAGATTCTCAAGCTCTTTGGCAAGGTCCTTGGCTTCTGAATTTTCAAGCTCATAAAATCTTACGTGCATAGTCTCAAACACACTCACATCCATGGTATCGACCAGATCCATCAGCTTTTTCATGTTAGAGACAGTATCAATGATAATAAGGATACTCCTCGCGGCGTAATCTACAATTTGTCCTCCCTTTCCCAGGAAGGGTTTTAATATCTTCTCCATCTCTTTGGGGGGAATATAGCGCATTGGAACGATTTGGAGCACCAATCGATCAGGGGAAGAGATGTCTTCCACCTCTTTTCCTTTTCGAGGAATGAGGGGCTGTTTTTTTGCATCCTTAACCGGAATTATTTTGTAGATATTCCCTACCTTGACTGCCGCAATATTATTGATTTCAAAGATTGTCTCCAAAATGGGGAATATATCCTCTTTAGAAATCACTCCACTGGTGTGGATATTCACCTTCCCCCTTACCTTGGGATCAATGATATAGTTAATCCCGATTATGTCTGCGAGGGCGGTAATCACCTCTTTCACTTCGGCATTTTCAAAGTCCAGGGCAATTTTCCCTATATCTTCTTCAGGTTCCTCGATTTTGGCAGGTGTGACTTCCTTGACCTCTTCAAATATCTCTTCCTCAAAATCCTCTTCTTCAGTCTCTTCCTCGGTCAGTTCTTCCTCTAAAGCTTCCTTTTCTTCCTCAAGCTGAGGTACTACTCTCTCTTCCGGCATTATCTCCTCCAGAACACCAAGCTGCTCCAGTTCATCCTCCACCAGTTTTCTGAAACGGGTCTTCAATTCTTCAATTTCTGCCTGTTCCTGTTCGCTCAACTCCTGGCTACCGGCTCCAGTTTCCTCCGTCTGGATTTTTATCTTATCACCCGATTTTTTAGCTGCCTCACCTGAAGACTTTTTTTCAGGTGTAATTATAGTCGTGGTGGCGCTATTCACTTTTTGATTTTTAAGCTCTGCCTCTGAGGACTTTCCCTTTTCCTGGGGCATGGAATTCTTCACCCCACTGCTCAAGAGGATCGTTATCATCACCAGTAAAGATACTGCAAATTGTCTCATGTCTTCTTATCCTCTCTTCCACGCTGTAGTGCAAACCCGTTAGTTCCGAAGAGGCATCAAACCCCGCCTAAACTTACTGGTTATTTTACCTCGTTTTTTACCAGGTTAAAATGGTTTGCGTTACTACTATACATTAAATAATTAATAATTAGTTCTGTGAAAAAGCTAGGTAAAATCGTTCACTGGTGAGCATCACCTAACCCGCTTAAGCAACTCTCTAAAAGATTTTTTCGACTGCCTCTGTTATCCTTGTAATAGTTACACCTCTTTCTTCTCCACACCTTTTTTAATAAAAAAACCGGTAACCACTAAAGTGACAATCACCTCTTTTGGATCCCTCTGGTTTTTGACACTGATTTTCAGTTTAGGTATGACAAGACACTTCGCGTTCTTTTCCAGGTCAGCTAAAAATTTTCGTGTCCTGTTCAAGTCTGTAATCAATCGCACCTCCAGGGGAATAGCCAAAAACTCTCCCTTTTCCTCTTCATCCTTTACCTTGACGCTTTTCAATTCCAGTTCATGTTTTTTTGAAATCTTTTCCAGCACTTTTTGCATCTCTGCTGCAGCCAAAGAAGGTGTACTCCCTTTGAGCAATCTTTTCTTCAACTTATTCTGTTTGCCTCTTAACTGATTCAACTCTTTTTCAACCTCATCTCTCTGATTCATTATCTTTTCATATTTTTGGAGCACCATTTCTTTCTGCTGTGTTCGCTCTCTTATATCCATTTCACTCTCGGTGAAGGGAACAATGACATAATTTACGACAAAGATGAGCACAACAGCCAGAACGCCTACCGTCAGTATTTTTTTGTCCCTTTTGGAAATCTTCAAAGGATTATTCCTTCCCGAAAACAACTAAGAAAAAATTTAAACTTCGATTCTTTTTGCTTACAACCTTCAAATTATTTTTTTTTCTTCTTCTTTTTCGCACTCTTTTGTGCGCTTCGTGGTTCAGCAGATTGTTTACTGCTCACAATTGCCTCTACATTTAATCTTTCCTTATCCTTCCCCTTATCCTTAACAATGGAAGATTTAAATTTTACATCCTCAAAGAGCGCTGACTCTTCCAATATGGGGATTATTTCAGATGCAGTATCTGCATAACCGGATATCTCAATCTTTTTTTTCTCTTTTTTTTCATCGTATGAGAACCGTGTTAACCACATACTCTCAGGAATGATCTGGGTGAGTTCCTTTAATATTTCTAATTTACTTACGTCATCCGCTTTAATCCTTTCCAATGTGTCCATTGTGATTTTAATCTCTGCTATCTCCTCCTGCATCTGTTCGATTCCTCTCACTCTTCCCTTTAGCGCACCAACCCTTTCACTCAGCCCGGAAAGATAAATCCTTTCCTTTACAAAATAAGAAACGGTACAAGAAGATATCCCCAATAGGAGCAGACCTACTGCGGTTACTCCACAAATCAGACTCCAGTTTTTCTTCCGCTTAGGTCGTAGCTCATGAGGTATGAAATTTATATCCAAGGCTACACCTTTGACTCCCTTAAGTGCTAAACCAATTGCAGTCGAAAGGCAAGCAATCTTTTCCCTGGCATCACCTGTAGTAATTTCGATGTTGGGGTCATCTAGCAACTTTGCATCAACATTCTCTTCCTCTTTCAAATAGTCAACCAAATCCTGATCAACTTCACTTCCAGAAACTATGAGCTGAGAGATTTCCGCATCATCATCCGTCAGACTTACCCGGGTAGTTTCTATCTCTGACAAGATTTCGTCTGCCCGTGCTTTCATCCCTTTGTCAGTGCCTGACTCTCTACTTAGTGGGGATAGATTAAAGTGTCTTGAGTAAACGAAGGCATTGTCTCTTACCACCCCCACTTCACAACAACCATCATTAATATTAATTAAGAATTTTGAGTTCCCTTCCATAAATGTCTCTTCACCTTCTCCCTTACTCAAAAAACGGTCAAACGGCGCTAAGAGTTTCTTCCCCCAACCAGGCACCTTAAACTAACCACTGCTTCTGGCAATCCACCCCTTATTCAATCCTTTTTTTCTGACCTGGCCCTCTTTTGCAGTAACATTGTAAAGGGCT
>JAZFSJ010000112.1:0-5046 GCA_036446115.1 Thermodesulfobacteriota bacterium
GTTGATACAACATGTTGCGGTTGATCGCCGTAGGCAGTTTGTTAACACTACTTGCAATAGGTAACTGCTCATATTTAATGGATTATTATGGAACCTACACAACGAAGTGTTAAATATTTCGGCTTCCTGATTGGTGTCCATCATGATAGTAGTATTTATTTTATAGGGTCTAGCCTCTTCCATACATCTTTGTCATCTCTCCCAATCTTTCTGAGAGTGATGGTGTGATCTGGTCCGGTAAAAGCCTCCACTCCCAATTACCTTTTGGAGTGGAGGGGAGGTTCATTCGATCCTTTTCACCCAATCCCAGAACGTCCTGCATGGGAAAGATAGCCATGTTCGCAACCGACATCATGACAATCCGGATGAGTTCCCAGTTAATCTCTTCTGCCGGTACTTTCCGCCCCAGGTACCGAAAAAGCCTCTCTTTGATTTCCGGTGATGCCTCATTGTCAAACCAACCCCTCACCGTGTTATTGTCATGGGTCCCGGTATAGAGCACACAGTTTTTCACATGATTATGCGGCAGATAGGGGTTTTTAGCATCATCACCAAAGGCAAAAAGAAGTACCTTCATCCCCGGGAACCCGAAGTGTTCCATGTGTTCTCTCACATCGGGGGTGATAATACCAAGGTCCTCGGCAATGATGGGTGAATCAGGGAACTGTTCGAGAAGCACCTTAAAGAAATCCTCTGCAGGTGCTTCAACCCACTTGCCGTTAATAGCAGTATTTTCACCCGCCGGAACCTCCCAATAGGCAACCAGTCCCCTGAAGTGATCGATACGAACCATGTTAAATAGTTGCAGGTTGTGTTTGATACGCTTCATCCACCAGTCATATCTCTTTTCTTTCAACGCATCCCATCTGTACAAGGGATTCCCCCAGAGCTGCCCAGTCTCACTGAAATAATCAGGGGGAACACCAGCAACGAACAATGGCCGTTTTGATTCGTTAAGCTTAAACATCCCAGGGGCCATCCATAAATCTACACTGTCATAATCCACATAAATAGGCATGTCTCCGAAGATCTGAATGTCCCGTTGATTACAATACTCTTTGAGTGAGAACCACTGCTTTAAGAAAACATACTGAAGGAATTTCTCCATTTTGATCTTCCCCTGGAGCTGCTCTTTCATATTCTGCAGGGCTTCCGGCTGCCTGTCCCGTATATCCTGAGGCCAGTCGCTCCAACTTTGCTCTTGAAAATGTGACTTAAGAGCAATAAAAAGTGCAAAATCCTCTAACCAGTGTCCATTTTCTGAACAAAATTGTTCATATTCACTGTTTTTTCCTTCTTTAAAACGCTCATAGGCGCTATGAAAAAGTTTTTCTTTATAGGCAATAACCTGGCGATAATTGACTCTTCTCTGAGGAAATTCGGGAACAGGCTCAATATCTTTCCTTGATAAAAAACCATCATCCACCATACGCTCAGGGCTTATCAGCAGTAGGCTGTTGGCAAAAGCAGCTATGCTATGGTAGGGGGAATTACCGTAAATCGGATCCGTTGGATTTAAGGGAAGAATCTGCCAGAAGCGCTGTTTGGTTTGAGAAAGAAAATCCGCAAATTTGTAAGCCCAGGGTCCCATGTCCCCTATACCATAGGGTGAGGGAAGGGATGTAATGTGGAGAAGTATGCCGCTTCCTCTTTGCTTCATGTTTTCTCCTCACATGAGTAAGATTTAGCCACAGAGTTACCTCGCTAATGTTTTAAAGATCTTTTGTTTGAGGAACATTTCTCACTCGTTGATGATTCTTTTCATTGTTTCACGGTCTTTGACAGTAAAACAAAGCCACCGGTTTCACGGGTGGTAGTTTACTTAATGATTTCCAGCTTACCTTTTTCGCCTTTCCCAACTTTTCTGAGAAATTGCGGTGGGACATTCCAATGCCCCTCTTTTGTCTTGATGCTCAGCGTTTTACGGTTAATGCGGATAACGATGCCGCGAATCATGCTTTCTTCACTGCGGAACTCAACTACATCACCCATCCTGAATTTTTTTGAAAACTCCAGGGTATCCCTTTCTGAAAGATATTTTAAGCGTGCTATAATTCTGCGATTCAGTTCCAGCAGTTCCTTTTTGCTCAATCCATCAATATTAATGTTCATAAGCTACCCCTCCCTCCGGCCTCTGTTAATTGGACTGTCCCAGTCCCTCAACATATTCAGACATAAATCTCTTTCTCTGTTAATAGAATCCTTTCTGGAAAACAACAGAGTTATTTATGAGTATATGACTATCTCTATTGGGAATCAAGAAATTATGAAATAATTTCTAAAATATCCCTGGCTAAATATAGACAGCTACTAAATAACATGATGAAAATAAACTGTAACTTGGGGAATAAACGGAAGGGTTTTTTCTGCAGGACCAATAATCTTAAGAGGTGGTATCCATACTTAGTGTCTTATTTTCGCATGCCCGGAATTACAGTCAAATTGACAGTCAAGGAATTTCGCTTTTCACAACGACATCTGCTGTAACAATCTACATTAATAGTCCCTGGTCCAATTAGGTCGGAGATTTCTCTGATTATGTAAATAAAGGTGTTTATCCCTTACCACATTGATGACCTCGCTGTAGGTAAGGTCATTCAACCTGAAATCGGGCATTCTTCGATCTACATTGGTATAATAGCGGAGCATCATAAGATAACGTCTGATAAGTTCTGGAAGTAAGAAGTGCTTACGCACATGTTCCCGGCCATGGACACCCAGTCCTGTCGCTTCCTCAGGAGAGTCAATTAACCGGGCCATCTTTGAGGCAATAGCATCCACACCCATGGGATCAACGATGAATCCTGTTTCGCCGTCCAGAACCTGCGCGGTAACTCCCCCAATGCTGGAACCTATTACAGGTGTCCCCTGCCAGAGGGCCTCTGATACAACCAATCCAAATCCTTCCCTGGTTGAAACATGGATGAATCCACGGGCGATATGCATAAGGGCTCCGACAACCTGATCGTTATTTTCCACATTTACCCAGAATCGGATATCGGGGTCATCACCCGCTTGTTTTTTCAGTTTTTCAAGCATCGTCCCGCCCTCTGGATCGTCAGTTGCCGTGTTGCCCAAGAAAATCAGATAAGGTGGTGGGTTATATTTTCTTTCTTCTCGAAGGAGCTTAAATGCCTTGAGTATTGTACCTTGATTCTTGTGTATATCATAACGGGAAATAGCCGCCAGGATTGGACGTTCATGATCAACATTGTATTCATTGAAAAGGGGAGTTAAGACATCCAGTGCTTCCTGATCAGAATACTGATGATTTTTTTCTGCTCTGGGATCGATACAGGGGAAAACCTGATAGAGCGGTATCTTGATACCGGAATGTATAAACTCCGGCATGGTAAATATTGCACCTGCGTAGTGATTAATATAGGGCAGGATAAAACGCCAGATGATTTGGTCTGGGTTAGTCGTGTCTATGTGACATCGCCACAAAACATTGCCAAGAATAACACCCTTCATAACCATGGCTACCGGTTGTGGATCGTGTATCACCACCATATCAGAAGCAATGAATGTGTTTTGGGAATTTTCGTCAATAGTGTCAAGATATGCCCCAAAGATTTCATCCAGAGAGATTGAATCATTTATTCCCTGGAGCAGGTTATGAAACTTTTTAGTGACCTGGAAAAAATCATCCTCCCCTTCTATGACACACCAACTCGCTTTAATACCCAACCCTCTGGCTAATGGAATGACACTACGCAGCATCTCCGCCACTCCTCCACCCATCAAAGTAGAATTCACGTTTGCCCATCCTTTCCCCTCCAGGGGTTCGGCAAGGCGCTTAAGCTCATCCACTCGTTCACGGCCTATGTAGGATTCATATTCCTCGATTCCAATATTGGAATCCGGCACGTATTCTTCCAACCGATGTAATGCGTGATTAGTTTTATCCATTTCTTCATTTGCTCCGGTATATCAATTTAAGTGCTGGTTTGTTAACCCCCCAAGATTATTACACGATTAATTTCTTTTTTATCATTATATAAATTATCGGAACAAAACGAAATCTTCTTAAATCTTTTTATGAACTATCAAGCTAATCAAAAAAAATGCTGACTTCTTTTGGGTCACCAAAAGACTCCTTAAGCTTTTCAAGTAGCATCTTACTCACATCGAATGTGTTGATATCTATTGCCACGGTATAAAAACTCCTTTCAATTTTCACTCTTCTTTACTGCACTTCGCAGATCCCTTGAAAGTCCTTCACAGGCTGCCAAGACATCTGCATGATCTTCGAATTTCTGGAACATCTCTGGCGTAATCTCAGTAAAAGCCTCAAATTCCTCCGGTGACATCCAACGTGCGGGGCCACCGTATTCACAGGTGGTGCCGTAGCCACAGACAAAGCAGGGAGGTGTCGCACTGTTGAAGAAAAGGGTGCCCACCATCTTGCAGCTGAAGTAGCTCCCCAGATGGTAAGCGATCTCTTTCGCTGTTTGTTCGGCTTCGTCTCCACCAACGGCAACAGCTGCAGCGGGCTTGTCCATGGTTTGCGGATGCTGGTGCCGCAAGGGAAACATCCGTTCCATAAAGTTGCGGGTGAGGGCATTGGGGTGGGCAAAGTAGGTCACGCCGCCGACTACCAGCGCATCGGCATTTACAATCTGGTCATAGAGAGAAGTCATATCATCTTTTTGAACACATCTGTTGTCCTCTGCACACTTCACACAACCTGTGCACGGTCGAATGTGCAACTTCACCAGGTCAATGATAGTGTATTCAAGTCCCGTATCCCTACCAATCTTATCCAGCATCCGTCGAAGATTACTATTTGGTTTAGGGCTTCCATTTACCAAAAGAATCATGATTATCTCCTTTTACCCCGTTAGAAAGAAACCTGTTACCGGCAGGTGCCGAGAAAGCCCCGCCTTGCCTGCCCGGTTAAATGCGAAGCATATTTAACTAGGGTAGGCGGGGATGAATCGGCACAATTCATAAATAATCAAATTTAAATAACGGGATCTGCGTTAGCGGAGGTGCATGTTGCAATATCCATACCTACTTTTATTCCTGCAGAAACTGCGAGGT
>JAZFSJ010000113.1:0-2597 GCA_036446115.1 Thermodesulfobacteriota bacterium
GTATCATGGCTTTCCGGAAAACCTATTGAAGGTGCAATTTCCCTTGTAAGATTATAATGTTCCATTAACCAATGACTATGAAAGTCCCACCACTTGGAGCTGTTGAATATGTAATCAAACCCGGCACCGGCGGTTTTTCTTGTCTGGTCTGCCGTACATCCAAGAGTTTCAGCAAAAAAGAGAACATCAGGATATTGAGTTTTAGTCTCACTAATGAGTCTTTTCCAAAAACTTACGGGAATCTGATAGGCCGCATCACAGCGAAATCCCTTAAATCCAAGATTAATCAGGAATTCCACAACTTTAAAGAAGTACTTAAAAAGCCCCTCCTGATCCTTTGTATTCCTGAAATCGAACTTTGCCAGATCCTTCCATACAACCTTTTTTCCGTCTTCATCACAAAACGGATTAACAACGCGACCATTTTTCTCCCGCTGAAACCATTCAGGTTGCCTCCTGATCAAGTCAGAATCTGTAGCACAGTGGTTAATCACAAGATCTACCATCATCTTAAGTCCTAGTTTCTCTGCTGTCTTGTTTGTCTCCTTTATTTGTTCCTGTGGCGTCTTTTTACTTTCTTGATCGACCATAAGGGTGTTTAAACTAAAATAATCCTTTATCGAGTAGAGGCTGCCTGAAGAACCGGGGCAATGAATTGGATTAACGAAAACCCAATTGAAGCCCATATCAGATGCCCTCATTAGGTGTCCTTCCCATTCAGTAAACTTTCCAGCGAGCAAAGGGAATAGATTATAGATAATCATCTTTTCAGGTTGTCTCATAGGTGTTTTCCTCTCTTTTTCTTGTGTTTCTTTCTCCTTCTCTCTCTTCTTTGTTCATGTGCTGTCTTCTCGCCAGTAGACGTTATCTCAAAGTCTCCCCACGTCTCAGGCGGAAGTGGTTTTAATATGACGGCACCAAGGGGAGGAAGTAATAAAGACAAAGAAAACTCGTGCTCATTGCATGGGATTTCTTCCGCCATCACTCCTCCGTCATGAAGCACCTTGCCACTTCCCCAGTATTCAGTTGCATCACTGTTCAACAGTTCCTTGTAGAAGACTGGAAAGGGGACTCCCATACGGAAATTTTCACGCGGTACAGGCGAAAAGTTCATGGCAAAAAAGAGACAGTTTCGAGGATCCTTCCCCTTTCTCGTAAATGCAATAACGTTTTCGTCTGCCTTGTCTAAGTATATCCATTCAAAACCAGCACCTTTAAAATCAACCTCATAAAACGCCCTCTCTGAGCGGTAAAGTCTGTTTAATTTTCCTACATATAGCTGCAGATGCTTATGGGGTTCTTTGTTAAGCAGATGCCACTCAAGGCTGTTTGAATGGTCCCATTCACTCCACTGACCAAATTCTGCGCCCATGAAGAGGAGTTTTTTGCCGGGATGGGCATACATAAAGGTATATAAGAGTCGCAGGTTTGCAAACTTTTGCCACTCATCACCAGGCATTTTATTTATAAGCGAACCCTTTTGATGAACAACTTCGTCATGGGATAGTGATAGTATGAAGTTCTCATTAAAGGCATAGATTAGTCCGAAGGTAAGATTATTGTGGTGATACTTTCGATGGACCGTATCCTTGCTCATATAAAGCAATACATCATGCATCCAACCCATATTCCATTTAAAACCAAATCCTAGACCACCATTATTGATCGGTCTTGATACACCTGGCCAGGCAGTGGATTCCTCGGCGATCATCATTACCCCCGGTATTTCTTTATGTACTATAGAGTTTGTGTGTTTCAGAAATTCTACAGCCTCCAGATTTTCGTTACCGCCATATTTATTTGGTATCCATTCCCCCTCTTTTCTTGAGTAATCCAGATATAGCATGGATGCAACTGCGTCAATCCTCATTCCATCAAAGTGGTATTTTTTGAGCCAGAAAAGGGCACTGGCAATAAGAAAATTCTCTATTTCATGTCTACCGTAGTTGAATATTAATGTTCCCCAGTCACGGTGTTCACCTTTTCTGGGGTCTTCGTGTTCATATAAACATGTGCCGTCAAACCATGCCAGAGCATGAGCATCTTTAGGGAAATGTGCCGGCACCCAATCAAGGATTACGCCAATACTGTTTTGATGGCAAATATCCACAAATTCCATAAGATCTTCCGGTTTACCATATCTTGAAGTTGGTGCAAAGAAATTTGAAACCTGATATCCCCATGAAGGAGCGTATGGGTGCTCTGCTATTGGCATGAGTTCTATGTGTGTAAACCCCATATCTCTCACATAGTGAACGAGTTTTGCCGCCAGTTCCCTGTAAGAAAGAAATTTATTGTCTGATGTCTTCATCCATGAACCCAGATGAACCTCATAGATAGACACGGGAAGTTCCCAGATGTTGGTATCAGCTCTTCTTTTCATCCATTTACCGTCATTCCATATGTGTTTATCTTCAAGCTCATATATGACACTTGCTGTTTCAGGAGGTGTTTCTGTATAAAATGCATACGGGTCAGACTTAAGGAAGATATCACCGTTTCTGGCTCTGATCTCATATTTATAAAATTCTCCCTCACTAAGACCAGGAATAAAGATTTCCCAGATTCCTGATTTTGCGAAGAGTTTCATCTGGTGA
>JAZFSJ010000114.1:0-2895 GCA_036446115.1 Thermodesulfobacteriota bacterium
GAGTTTGGGCAGTTTATGATGACTACTGCCTATCCCGGTTATGTAAAAGGTAATCACTATCATACCAGGAAGTATGAGTGGTATTGTGTGCTCAAGGGTGAGGCCAAGCTGGCGCTTGTAGATATTAATTCGGGAGAACGGGAAGAATTGCTACTAAACGAGAACCAGCTTAAAACTGTGAGAATTCCTCCCCACGTTTCCCATGCTATTGAAAATATAGGTACCGAGATGATGTATTTGCTTATTTATATTGACGAACCTTATAATGATAAGGATCCCGATACCTTCTATGAAAAGATACTATAACTATCATGCATCTTGAATCGTGAATCTTGTATCTTGTAAGCGATGAACGATAAGAAACTGGTGTCTGTTATTGTAGTAAATTGGAACGGCAAAGAGCATCTTGAGGATTGCTTTACCTCATTAAAGAAGCAAACCTATGCTTCCTTAGAGTTATTACTGGTTGATAATGCATCCGTAGATGGTTCAGTTGAGTATGTGAAAGGTTGTTTCCCCATGGTCAATGTCTTAGTTAATCCTGAGAATAGGGGGTTCGGTCCTGCAGTCAACAGGGGAGTAGAGCAGGCAAAAGGTGAGTATGTGTTATTTTTAAATAACGATCTTTTCTTGGATGAACAGTGCATAGAGAAGATGGTCACTATGATTGAAGATGAGAAGGTGGGAGCAGTAGTGCCTAAAATATTATATTTTAATAATAGGAATCGAGTAAACTCTTTCGGAAATCTCATCAACTATCTTGGCCTGGCTTGTCCAAAATATATTGATGAAGAGGATAAGACAAATATGCAGGTTGAGGAGACTGCCTGTGGTGGAATATTCTTAATCGGGAAAAATCTTTTTAAAGAAGTAGGAGGGTTTGATCAGGAATTTTTCATGTATCATGAAGACCATGATCTCTCCTGGAGGATACGACTGCTGGGTAAAAAACTTATGGTTAATCCTGAAGCGGTTATGTATCACAAATATCACTTTAGCAAAAATCCGAAGAAATTTTACTATTCAGAAAAGAACCGGCTGCATTTGTTGTTAAAGAACTACCAGCTTAAGACGTTATTCCTCATCTTTCCTGCTCTTGTTTTGGTAGAACTGGCGGAGCTTTGTTTTGCTCTTACTCACAGATGGTTTATACTCAAGATAAAAAGTTACTTTGAGATAGTACTTTTATTACCTTCTATATTGAAGAAACGAAGGGTTATTCAGAGTTTGAGAAGGGTAGATGATAGGGAGATCACACGTCTTTTTGTGGGCCCCCTTCGCATCGGCGGTTTGAAAAACGTTTTACTAGATAGAGGGTTAAGTCCCGTACTGCATTTTTACTGGAAATTGGTTAGGAATAGTATCTAATGAAAAATAGTGTAGGAGAAGCCTTGGGAAGGATATTGTACATGATTCCTGATTATCCTTCTCAGGCACAGATTGAGATAACCAACAGATGTAATCTCACTTGCAAGATGTGTCCTAGAGATTATTTTAACCTCCTCAAGGAAGATATGCCACTTGAGACTTTCAAAAAGATAGTGGATCGACTTGAAAACATCACACTACTTACCCTTACCGGTTGGGGAGAACCTCTGGTGCATCCTCATATCTTTGAAATGATTACCTACTGTAAGGAAAGGAGTCACAAGGTGAAGCTCACTACCAACGGAACTTTGTTGACTTCTGAAATGCGGCAAAGAGTTTTTTCATCGGGGTTAGATGAGATTACCATTTCTTTGGAAAGCATTAACAAAGCAAGTGAGGTTGGTCACACCAATCTCGATGTGCTGCAGCATATTAAAGATTTGGCCAAAGAACGCCAGGATAATATTCCTACGATAAGTCTCCAGGCCACGTTGCATAAAGGCAGAGGGCAGGATGTCTATGAGGTGATACGTTTTGGCAAGGAGGCAGGTGTGCAAAGGATAAATCTGGGGAGATTAGACGTCAGATTGAATGAAAATTTAGAAAGGCCCTCTGCCCAAGAGGAAATCAGTATCTTGCGAAATGCAGATCGTTTAGGAAGGGAACTGGATATCAGGGTAGATAGTATTCAGTATACACTCTTTGATGGTTTTGAAAGGACCACATATAAAATCCTGAAGTCTGTTCTCCATCGCTTTGGAAAATATTGTTTGAGGCTTTATGATTACGTTTATATTAATCAGAAAGCTGAGGTTACTCCCTGCTGCGGCATGCCTACGTACAGTGTGGGGAATCTTTTAGAAAAAGGATTGGGAGAAATATGGAAGTCTAAAGAATACCAATACTTTAGAGAACACCACAATCGAATCTGTGGCAAATGTGATTTATGGCGGGTTAAATGCCAGCTTTATGAGTAAAAAATCGAAGCGAAAAAAAAGCCGCATGTGAATAAATCAACCCACAACATTTTTCACTTTTCCTCTTGACGCCTCTGGGTGCCTTCAACACTTGGATTGATTCCAAAGAACACACCGGATAGTATTCCATTACCAGAATTGATGCTGGTGATGATGCAGGTGTGGTGTCTGTGTAGGTACCTAGAAATCTCTTGACAGGGATTTTTTTTATGGTAGAGTGTTCATTAATTGAACACATTGGAAATAGTCATGGATAATGAAGCACATAGAACCTATCGTATCTTAGAGGAGATTTCAGAGGATAAGAGTCTTACCCAGAGAAAGCTATCCAAGAAATTGGGGATTGCTCTCGGATTAACTAATTTGTACCTCAAGAGATTGATCAAGAAAGGGCATATCATGGTGGATATCATGCCCAGAAACCGCATCATCTATAATCTAACCCCAAAGGGGATAACAGAGAAGAGTAAGCTTACCTATGAGTATATGAAGTACTCCTTTAATTTCTATAAGGATTTGCGATTAAGACTCAATAAAGTGTTTTTGGCAG
>JAZFSJ010000115.1:0-2698 GCA_036446115.1 Thermodesulfobacteriota bacterium
TTCTTCCTGGCGACCATTCTGCTTTTAAACATGCTGGGGGGACTCCTTCTGGTGCCCAGTTTTGTAGCAGTAGTGAAGCCAAAATTCATAACTGGGAGAAAATAAAATAACTGATTTAGTACTAATCTAGAGGGCTCCATTCCTCGCATCTATATCCACCCCCTGATCGGAAAGGTTAACCATGAAAAAACTTGCAGATTTCATCATTGAAAAGAGGATGTGGTTTCTTACTATCATCTGTTTAATCACCCTTTTCTTCATATATCTACTAAAAGACCTAAAAGTATATACTAAATATGATGACCTGCTTCCCCAGAGCCATGAATATATTAAGTTGCATAACAGGATTCGCTCCCAATTTGGTGGTGCCAATACGGTAAATATGGTCCTCCAGGTGAAGGAAGGAGACATTTTCAATCACACTACCCTTCAGAGGGTAAAAGACATAACCGAGGAATTGTACCTTATCCCCGGTGTTGACCGCTTCAAGATCCTTTCCATTTCAGTAAATTTACTACTGGATATGGTGGTAACCTCAGGTGGTTTTGATTTTAAGCCCCTGATGTGGCCTGATGTCCCCAAGACACCGGAAGAGATAGAAAAGCTAAAGGAGAGGGTTTATGCCAGTCCTTTCTACGGTAGTTTTGTCTGGTTTGACGGCAAAAAGGCCCTAATCACCGCAGATTTCTTTGAAGAAGAGATCGACTACTCGGTAGTCTCTAAAGAATTACTCAGGATACAGGAGAAGTACGAGGATGATAATCACAAACTCTCCATAAATGGCGAGCCCCTGCATCTTGGCTATGTCGATTCTTATGTGGATGAAATCTTTCTCATCATGCTAGGCACCTTTTTGGTCATGCTCATTCTCTTCTACTACTGGTATCGATCTATCCGGGCGACAGTGATTCCCTTTCTGGCGGCCCTTTTAAGCGGGGTATGGGGACTGGGATTCATGTGCCTTTGGGGTTATAATCTGGATCCTCTTATCCTGGTATTTCCCTTCCTGGTTGCCTCCCGGGCGGCCTGCCACACGGTTCAGGTAATCAAGCGCTATACGGAGGAGTGTCTGATTACCAAAGAGGGTAAAAGCGCCTGCAAGCGGGTGATTGAAGGGATGTGCATACCGGGCTTTACCGCCATCACCACCGATGCCATGGGAATTATCCTCATCGCCCTCACCCCTATCCAAATTCTCCAAAAGATCACCTTCGCCTGCACCTTCTGGTGTATCGCCCAGGTCATCATTGCCATAATCCTGGTACCTATACTATTGAGCTATCTTCCCATTTCCCCCAGTCTGCTCGAGAAGTTTGCGAAGAAAGGCATCCTGGATAGAGTTTTGGCCAAAGTGGGGACCTTGATTGGAGGCAAGGGAAGCCTGGTCGTCTTTGCCATGGTACCCATACTGATTGCCCTGGGATACTGGGGAGCAAAGGATATCCAGGTAGGAGATGCCGTTCCCGGCTCTTCTCTATTCTGGCCCTGGCACAGGTACAACCAGGACGGTTTCAGGATTGTCTTCAGCATGCCCATCTTGAGCCCTCTTTATATAGTCATGGAGGGGGAAACGGGACGTGCTATAGTATCGTGTCCCGCGAGGCCAGAGATGAAGTGCTGTGGTGAAAATTTCGTAGAGATGTATCGCTTCCAAAAGTTTATGCGGGAGACACCGGGAAGACTGGTGATGTTCGCCGATTCCATTATTACCCCCTTCCCCGGTATCAGTTGGACCGTGCACGAGGGTGATCCCAATTGGCACTTCTTTTCCACAGATGATAAAGAGATTTGTTATATGTTCAATCAAGTGAGGGATACAGGTGTCCCGGGAAGCACAGACAGGTATTGTGATGAGCTTGGTGAAAAATCAGCCAACATAATAATCTACTGTAGAGACAAGACGACACCTACCATAAAGGCCGTTATGGCCAGGGTTAAGGAGTATATCGAAAAGCACTCAAGGCTGCAGCCTTCCATGAAATACAAACTGGCCGGAGGCGCCTTTGGGGTTCAGGCAGCCGTCAATGAGGTGATTGAAGAATATCATTTACAGACACTTGGCTGGGCCCTGCTTTCCATCTTTATTATCTGCTGGATTACCTTCAGATCGGTGGTAGCGGCCTTTATGTTAACCATTCCCCTTATCGTATCCAATCTCATTGCATTTTCCATGATGGCCACAGGGATGTTCCATCTGATTCCCACACCCATTACCGTCACAACAAGCACCCTACCGGTTTCTGCAGTGGGGATAGGATTGGGGGTAGACTATGGCATCTATATGCTGGGCAGGATCCTGGAAGAATACAAGATTAAAAATGACTTAACGGGAGCTATCCAAACTACTATGACCTCGGTAGGAGAGCCGGTGGTCTTTACCGCCCTGGCCATGACCGGTGGTCTTATCGTCTGGGTTTTCTCTCCCTTAATGTTCCAGGCCACTATGGGGTTTTTCCTGGCGACTATCCTTTTGCTCAACATGCTGGGTGGACTCCTTCTGGTACCCAGTTTCGTAGCGGTAATGAAACCAAAATTCATAACTGGATAATTACCCTGAACCTAGAGATCTCACCGATGACAAAAAATCCCTAGGAGCCTGTCGGAATACCACTTGTATGGAGGCTGTTGAAAAATGTTTGGATGCAAGGCGCACGAATTCCTGAGGAATGAGGCGTACTTATGAGTACGCTGCAATGAC
>JAZFSJ010000116.1:0-7664 GCA_036446115.1 Thermodesulfobacteriota bacterium
TTGCCATCCCATTGGTATTTTCTGAGCATTCCCTGATCATCAGCAGCTACATAGATTTCGTTCAATCCATTCTTATCAAGATCATATATCAAAGTTGCATGCTCAAAACCGCTTGAATCCTCATCAACCAATTCTTTATTCCATACATCTTTATCTTTCTTTAAAACCCAAATGCCGGATTTGAAAGTGGAGGCTACAAGATCAATCTTGCCATCGCCATCCACATCCCCACAGTTAAGAAAACGACAAAACACATCGGGTAGACCCACAATGATATTACCCACAAACTTACCTTTCTCATAGTGATATCTCTTAATCTTTACCATGTCCACTATCTGCTGTCTTCCATTTACCCTGGTCATCTCCGCTTCAAGCACCGCATACAGGTCCGGACAACCAGAACGGTCCACATCAGCGATCAGTATCTCTTTGACATGACGGCTGGGAAACTCTTCGACCACATGGCGCTCGAATGATTTCCCATTATAGCGAAACATCACTATGGTACCCGGTTGCGGTGTCCCATCAACCTTATTAGGTGCGCTGGGGGTTGCAAAAAACTCCTTTATCCCATCGCCATCTACATCTCCTATTTCTATCTCATGAACAAAGGTCTTGGGAGAACGGTTTAACTCGGTAACCTCCCACTTATCGCCTTTTTCCTGAAGAACAGCAATCACACCCTGGTCATGGGTTGCAATCACTATATCATCCTTGCCATCACCTGTCACATCACCAATTTCAATATCCCTTAAGCGATTATGTTCACCACCGAAGTTAGTCTTCCAGAGTGTTTTAGCCTGCCATGTTTTACCCGTCTTTGACCACAATTTTAGTGCAGCAGCATTTGCCCCAATGGTTAAAAAACCATTCTCAAAAGGCATGGCCTTATGAAAGACGTTACTCTCAGGGTCTTCAATATTCTCTGATTTCCACCCCTTTGGCGTATGATACACCCTTATCAACTTTGCCGCTCCGGGAACGGGATGCTCTTTCCCGTCTTCTCCCCTTACCTGGTTAAATTGTGCCTGGCAAAGTAAGAGGTCAGCCATTCCTCCAGGAGTAATATCCTTGGAACATGCGTTTTGACATACCACTAGTAACATTATTATAGTAAAGACAGGTGATCTCATAAAAAATAACCACTCAGAAAATGATTTTTTACTATCTGTTCTTACGCTACTCATTTCTCTCATTCCTCCCACTGTTTCTTCTCCTTACTAATAATTTCCATGAGTCCTTTATCTAATAAAAGTACAATGCAAGACTCTATTCCATCTTTTAATACCTGTCAAGAAATTTGCATGTGAACCTGAAAAATCTTTTCTATAAAAACCTACGAATTAAACACTTTTATATTTGACAAAGGCTCCCCCTCTAATATAAAGATGATAAGTGATGCTCCCCGCGCACAGCGCGGGGCATCCCGGTAATTAAATTTGATTATTTATGAATTGTGCCGATTCATCCCCGCCTACTAGGCGGAGCTTTCTCGGCACCTGCCGGTAAACTACCACCCGTGAAACGGGTGGCTTTGTTACACGGCCAAAGGGCGTTAAACAAAGGAAGCACGAAAGTGCTAATGTTTCCTTTTGCGACCCCGTGCAAAGCACGTAATTTCCAAAGCAAACAATGAAGACAAAGGAATTTTAGGATGTTTCCTTGAAGGACAGGTGTGTTGAAAACCACTGAAGGAAAGGGGATGCCGAGATTAACTTTTCAAGAAGAGGATTGTTCTCAATAAATCTCACTAACCAGTCATTACCACTTATAGATAATCGAGGCTTGTATCCGGTGAGCCCTACCCGTTCTCTTCTTCTCGTATTCTGTTTTCCAATAGCTATACTCCATCCCTATATCTACCGGCGGGATGAGGCGGGCTTGATTTGTTTCGGCCTGTTAGCCAGGACATTAGATTAAGAACTCTTGCGGTAGATTCTTAGAGAACCTTGAGAGGGGATAAAGGAAGTGCTACTCTTATAATAACCACCAGGCACGGAAACGCCTGGCAAGACAAGAGAATGCGGACCAATCAGGGTGCCAGGGGAAGTAACCGAATTACATCCCGTTTCTGTTCTATCCCCCAGAATTGCACCAAGCTTACGCCGCCCCGTATCATACCTCTTCCTTTCTGCCCTGATAGAAATTGAGCCTGGTATGATCTTTAGATTAGCCAGTTTGGTCCCTGCACCTAGGTTTACATCTTTACCCAGAATGCTGTCACCAATGTAAGCGAAGTGGCCAGCCTTTGCTCCATCCAGCATGATAGACCCCTTTATTTCAGTTGTGTGACCGACCACACATCCATTCCCCACAAGACAATCCCCACGGATATAAGCACCCTGGCGAATTTCAGAGTTGCTTCCAATAACTACAGGTCCCTTAATCAATGCACCCGGCTCAACAACGGTTCCCGCTCCGATAATTATTGTGTCATTGAACAGGTAGGCACCGGGCAAAATTACCGCAACGTCTTTCACTATTTCCCCTTTCATGAAGACCTGTATGGTATTTTTGGGGCCTGTTGCCTTTACCTCGAGGTCATCTCTCACTTCTCCCATATGAATCACCAGGGGCTTATCAATCTGTCCCGTTATAGTGGCGAGTGGCCACGATTTCTGAAAAAAGGCAGCAAGGTAGTCTTTCAGCCTATCAAGTGCTGTCCATACCTCCTTGTCTTTTGAGAAAATCTCCTGATGGGAAAAATCTTTTAAGTCAAAAAATTCCTGTGGTCCTAACATGCGAAATTTCTCCTTCTCAATCATCTTCCATGGTTGAGGTATCTCCAAGTGGTAGCCCTAATTCTTTGGCTTTCAGTAATCTCCGCATGATCTTCCCACTCCTCGTCTTGGGCAGTGAGGGGCTAAACTCAATCTCGCGAGGGGCAGCCGCACTGGAAAGACGCTTCATAACAAATTTTTGGATATCGTGCCGCAATTTTTCTGAGGGCTCATAGCCAACTTTCAAGGAAACAAAGGCCTTAACCACTTCCATGGCAATTGGATCCGGCTTACCGATTACGCCGGCTTCTGCCACAGCAGGATGCTCGAGCAGGACTGATTCCACCTCAAAAGGACCCACTAAGTGCCCGGCCGTGTTTATCACATCATCTGCACGACCCACGAACCAGAAGTAGCCCTCTTTATCCTTCTTTGCCTTATCCCCGGTGATGTACCACCCTTTCTTGAAACGAGATTGATACAGTTCTTCCTTTTTCCAGTAGGTGCGAAACATTGAGGGCCACCCAGGTATGAGTGCCAGGATCCCCTCTTTATCAGGTGGCAGTTCATTGAAATTGTCGTCCAGAATCCCTGCCTTTATTCCCGGAAAGGGTTTCCCCATAGACCCGGGATTGACATCCTGAATAGGATAATTAGCGATCATGATAGATCCGGTCTCCGTCTGCCACCAGTTATCGTGAAAGACCTTTCCAAAGACCCTCTGTCCCCAAACTATTGCTTCAGGATTCAGCGGTTCCCCCACACTGCACATGTTTCGCAAGTAATCAAAGCAATACTTTCGGGGCAGTTCATCTCCGGCCTTCATAAGCATTCGGATAGCAGTAGGTGCCGTGTACCAGACGGTAACTTTCATGCGTTCAAGAAAGTTGTACCAGTGTTTAGCACTAAATCCCCCTTCGTAGACCACTTGAGTGATACCGTTTGACCAGGGACCAAACATCCCGTAAGAAGTTCCTGTAACCCAGCCGGGATCTGCCGTACACCAGTATATGTCTTCCTCTTGCAGATCCAGGGCATATTTAGCGCTGGCATAATGCCCCACCACAGCTTCATGCACATGGACGGCCCCTTTGGGCTTGCCAGTGGTACCGGAGGTGTAGTGCATAATGGCGTACTCTTCTTTGTGGGTCTTTACGGTACTGAAGGATTCGGAGGCCTCTGCCATCATTTCTTCATAGGATAAATCGTTAGTATCTGTCTTTGCCTTTCCCCGGTGCACCAGGACAACGCTTTTAAGGGCAGGAAGTTCTGGAAGAACTTCAACGATTTTCTTTTTAAGGGCAGGGCTGGTTATCAGTATCTTTGCTTCGCTGTCCGCCAGACGATCCTTTACCGCATCCGGCCCGAAGGCTGAAAACAGCGGACCGATAATCCCACCGGCTTTCAGTGTTCCCAGAATGCCAATAAATATCTCCGGAACCCGCTCCAGAAAGAAGAAGATGCGGTCTCCTTTCTGGACACCAAGCTCTTTGACCAAAACGTTGGCAAATTTGTTACTAAGTCGCGACAGATCCGAGAAGGTATACTCCTCAACCTCGCCTTTTTTGCTCTCCCATATCAGGGCCTTCTTATTCCTCCGGTCTGTTTTCAAGTGGGTGTCTATGGCCAGATGAGCGATGTTGATATGTTCACTGTCAAACCAATCAAGCTCCTGGGAGATCTTATCCCAGCTGAACTCCTCACACACCTTATCATAATCCCTAAGATTGGGCTTAATGACGTATTGTTCGAATGGCTTCTTGGTTATTCTGGTATATTCCATCCTTTGTCTCCTTCCTTTGCTTCTCATCTTCCCCTTCAGTAAAAGGGCTTTTTTATGAAACCGAATCCAGTTGCAAGATCTTGGATACCCCCCTAGATACCCCTATGAAAATGAACGGCATGTGTCAAAGAGTTATAGGAGTGCTACGGGATGCTCATTGTCCATCTCAGTTGTGTCAGTATCCCTTGTCCAACAAAAACCGGATTTCATCAGAATGAAGGATCATGACTTTGATGAGATTTTTGACTCGACCAATTTAACGAGTTCGCCTACATTGGCAATATCGACGAGGTCATCGCCTTGTATCTCTATTTCGTATCGTATCCCAATTACTTCTGTCAAGTTCAGAATCATCAAGGAGTCTGCACCCAGATCGTCCTGCAGGTGGGCTTCGGATACGACTGCTTCTTCGTCCAGGGCCAACTCTTCTACAATTATTTCCTTGATTTCAGCAAAAAGATCCATAGAGCACCTTTCTTATTTCTTTGTAAGATTTAACCCAGAATTTGCAGTAGCCATCTACTGCGGCTTGAAAATCCTTGCTACAACGCTTGTTTCACTATTTTGCTCCTCAACATATTTATAAATATGCCTTCGTCGAAAAATCGCTCCAACTGCTCGTTTCGCTGCGGTTTTCTACGCCTCGCCACGACGCCTACTGCAAAATCTGGGTTTAAGATATTCTTTGGTGAGGGGGCGGTAATAAAAAGACCTGACTTTTTTCAGGAACGGATTTAGTAATAAACACACTACCATATATAATTGAATCTCTACCAATTACAGTAGGACCGCCAACAATAGTAGCTCCGGCATAAATTATCACATTATCTTCAATAGTAGGATGTCTTTTTCTTTTGCTTTTTCTCAGTGACTCGATACTTCGCGTTGGAAGACTCCGCGCCCCTAAAGTTACACCTTGATAGAGTCTTACATTATTTCCTATTTCTGAAGTTTCCCCTATAACTACACCTGTACCATGATCTATAAAGAAATATTCTCCAATTTCCGCGCCTGGGTGAATATCAATGCCTTCTCTAGAATGAGCATGTTCGCTTAATTCTCTCGGATAGTATGGAACCCCTTGTTTATATAGCTCATGAGCAACCCTATAAATCTGTATCGCGGTAAATCCCGGGTAAGATCTGATAACTTCTGTTGGCCCTTTAGCCGCAGGATCACCATTCAAAGCAGCCTTCACATCTAATTTTAATTTATCCCTTATATCACCTATGTTGTCCAGTAAGCTGTCCACTGCATCTTTTGACCTTTCTTCAATATCCTTATCAGAAATTTTTTCTTCATGCTCATAAGAATATGCTATCCAGCTCGTTTTTGTACCTTCAAATACTAATCTACCTAAATTATTCAGCTGTGCTTCTAATAACTCTGGTTTGGAAGGGTCATATTCCTTCCCCTTATTCCAGTATCTTGGAAACAAAACAGATTTCAGTTCGCTTATGACTCCAGAATCTGGTTCTATTTCAGGAAACTTCAAATCTCTTGATGTAATAAAAGGAGGATCATCACTAAGGTAAGACTCAATAAGCCGTCTTATTCCTTTTCCGCAATAATGATATCGATGCACTTTTTTCTTATTCTTCATTTTTAATTTTACCTGAATTTTCCATGTTTATTATCAAAATTTATTGGTATACTATCATGCATTTTAAATACCTCAAAGAATTTTTTTAGTTTATAAAAAAAAATTCCTCGGTACTTTTGCTGATAGTCTATATTATATTTAAACAATAAAACACCTTGACATTATAATAATAATAATTATTATTTAACAATTACATAGCTTAACAGGCATGAAACAAGTTGACTAAAAATCAAGGTTCATCCTCATCTTTCTAAGATCGAGGCATAGGAAGGAAAATATATCTATAATTTACTTTAACTATTACACATAAACATCCGTTATATTATAATTACTTTTTTATATATTTTTACCGTAACTGTTTAAAAAGGAGTGCGCTAAGATGTGGGATTATACTGAAAAAGTAAAGGATCATTTCTTACACCCACGCAATGTCGGTGAAATGAAAGATCCTGATGGTGTAGGTGAGGTAGGCTCCCTCGCCTGCGGCGATGCCTTGAAATTCATGTTCAAGCTGGATAAAAACAAGAAAATCAAAGAGGCAAAGTTTCAAACCTTCGGTTGCGGCAGTGCCATAGCATCGGCTTCAGTTTTAACTGAAATGGTTGTTGGAAAAACCCTGGATGAAGCAGAAAAGATTACCAACCGCGATATCGCCGAAGAACTGGGTGGCCTTCCGGAAGAAAAAATGCACTGTTCGGTAATGGGAAGAGAAGCACTGGAAGCAGCCATTGCCAATAATAGAGGAATAGATATCAAAAAAGAACTGGAAGGTGAGGTTATCTGCAAATGTTTTGGCATTACTGATAAGGAAATTGAACGGGTAATAAAAGATAATCAGCTCAGTAGTGTAGCAGATGTTACCCACTACACCAAAGCAGGAGGAGGGTGTGAAACCTGCCACCCCAAAATTGAAGAGATTCTCTTAAGCCTAAAAGGGGAGGTGAAAAAGGAACCAGTTGAGGCAAAACCCCCTCCAAAGAGGAAATTGACCAATATTCAACGCATGAAACTTATTGAAGAAACCATTGAAAGGGAGATAAGGCCTGCCTTACAGGCAGACGGGGGTGACATTGACCTGGTAGACATAGAGGGATATAAAGTCATCGTTACACTGAGAGGCACCTGTAGTTCCTGCCCCAGCTCAGATTTTACCTTAAAGGGGTTTGCCCAGGGCAAGCTGAGAGAATTTGTATCAGACGACATAGAGGTGGTGGTAGAATCATGAAAAATATATATGTAGATAACAATGCTACAACCAGGGTGGCGCCGGAAGTGGTTGAAGAAATGGTTCCCTACTTTTCTGAACTTTATGGCAACCCCTCCAGCATGCACAATTTTGGCGGCCAGGTTGAAAAGAAGGTAATTGAAGCACGGGGAAAGGTAGCCAGCCTTTTCAACTGTGATCCCTCTGAAATCGTTTTTACCAGTTGTGGTACCGAAAGTGACAGTACTGCCATACGGGGCACTTTAGAGTCTTATCCCCAAAAGAAACATATAGTAACCACCCGGGTAGAACACCCTGCCGTCTTAAATCTATGCCGCTACCTGAGTAAAAATG
>JAZFSJ010000117.1:0-2064 GCA_036446115.1 Thermodesulfobacteriota bacterium
CGCAATCATCTTCTCCAATCGTTCAGTTTTTGACTTCTCCTCACTAATGGTGAGAAACATGATATTGGGGGGGAAAAACATACCTTTCATGACCTGGGTGATAACGCTAATACCTTCTAAAAAATTATGGGACTCAATTACCGTCGCAGCGGTAAATATTCCTTCGTCTCTTATGGGTGCTACCAGTTGATTCAACTGTTCCTCAAGCTCTTCTGCTGTATAGTGATTATCAGTAGGAGCCGAAACATCTTTTCTGCCCAATAAAAAGTCGACCATTTCACTAATCTTATTTTCAACTCCCTCTTTAATAATTTGGACCGAAAAAACTCTCAGTGTACCCCCTGGAAAGATAACATCTCTTATGAATGTAATGAGAGAAGTCCAGTATGCAGGAGTTTCAACAGGAATCATTAAATGAGGTTTCCACGATTTAGCATGCTGGGGCATACGGGCAGAGGTTTTCGCTGCCCACTCTGCAATCGCATTAAACAGCGCACTGCGTACATCTCCCCAGGGAGTTCTCAAACCACGCTTCACCTGCACCATATAAATAAATGGAATCACAACAATAGCAACTGCTGCAAATACAGGGTTAATTAAAAACATGATACTACCACACCAAAGCGCTCCCACTAAAGGAACAGCCAGGGTAATATTGAAACTCGGGCGAAAAGAAGGTATGCCTGTGGCTTTTTCTATGAAGACAGCTGCATTAATTGTCCCATAAGTAATAAGAAAGAACATGGTTAATAGAGAAGCAATACTATCTAAACTTCCAAACAGCAGGCTGGATTCAACTAGAATGCCAGTTATAAGAACTGCATTTCGGGGCTCTCCCTTTTGACTTCTGGTTCCCAGGGTTTTATTAAAAGGAACCAGATGGTCGTGCGCGAGTGCCATCAGTACGCGAGGCGCCCCTACCAGGGACCCCAGCGCAGAGGAAAGTGTCGCACCCATGATGCCTGCCAAAACTACCCAACGCCACAGAGCTACATCCATTATGATTGTGTAGTTTGACCTTAGCTGTTCAGGGTCAGCCACCTTGGCATACCACCACGCAACAGAAACGTAGATAATCAATCCTATCCCTATTGCTGAAAGAATTCCCCATGGCAAACTACGGCGAGGATCTTTGAGATCACCTGACATGGCAGCCCCGGCAGCAATTCCTGTCACTGCAGGAAAGAAAATGGCAAAAACTCCCCAGAAGGTGAACTCAGTTGATCGCGTCCAAAGAATAATCTGATGGCCCCCCTCTCCTTTTCCCAGAAAGAATGATACCAGTGAAAGTGCAACGATTGCCATAATCAGATACTGCACTCTCATAGCAACTCGAGCGCCGATGTAGGAAAGCATCAATAAGAGCAGCAAGACAAGGGTAGAAATGAGTCGTACGTCGTGAGAAGGGAAAATACGCACCCAGGCTTCTGTAAAGCCAATAATATACAGGGCAATACTAAAGGTTTGTGAAAAATACAGGGGAATACCAATTGCCCCTCCCGCTTCTAATCCCAGTGAACGGGAGACAAGCGAGTAAAAACCCCCCGCACCGATCCTGACATTTGTAGTCATGGAGGATAAAGACAAACCGGTGGTAATGGTGGCTACATGAGATAATAAAATGATAACCAGTGCACCACCCAGTCCTACAGTACCCACGACCCACCCGAGTCGGAGATACATAATTACCCCAATGATAGTCAGTATGCTTGGGGTAAAAACTCCTGAAAATGTACCAAACTTTTTTTCGCTCACGTTATTTACTCAAAATATTGGATTTTTTTAGGCTAGACTTTTTGCCTCACACTTGGAGTGGCCTGCCCCGTTAAATAGATTCTTCTTTGGAAAATCCAATTATAATGTTACTCAGGTCTTTTAAAAGTATGGGTGCTCAAAAGTTTTATTTAACGGAGTGAAAATAGTAGAGTGTTGATTTAAACCCAGAATTTGCAGTAGCCATCTACTGCGGCTTGAAAATCCTTGCTGCAACGCTTGTTTCACTATTTTGCTCCTCAACATATTTATGAATATGCCTTCGTCGCAAAATCGCTCCAACTGCTCGTT
>JAZFSJ010000118.1:0-3325 GCA_036446115.1 Thermodesulfobacteriota bacterium
TAGTACTGGTAAAATGTTATCAGTTGAGAAAGAGATAGAACCGGTTTATGTTGATCCACGTTTTAGAAAAATAGCTAAACATGTTCCGCGTAGCAGGAAACTAGCCACACATTATATGAGGGCAATAGCTGACGTGTTACAAGGCACATTAATGGGATCTGATGAATTTGCTATACCACTAATGAGTGAGGGGCAGATAACTATCGATACTCACAATTTTCCTATTTTACAACTTACAGATAAAAAAAAGATGATATTAAACTATGACAATAGTCTTCCCAGTGGGTTAGTAGAGTTGATTCAATCAGAACGTAATGATTTCGAGGTGGTTACACTTAATAGGTTTGAGGATATAGCATCAGTTTTAGATAAGATAATTGATTCTGCGGGGTATTTCTCCATAGACAAAAGCCAAAGTCCCTTGATGATTGGTAACCAGATACAGTTCGAGATTAGGGGAAACTGGATCATATATGGAGATGAACTCCTCAAAGATATCACGGTAGTCAATTTAGTTAAAAACGAAGCTGAGCCTATCGATGCACAATTAAAAGACTACATTTATACCTATGGAATTAACCTTGTTGATTTATACTTGATGGGCGACGGTGAACAGGAGAAGACGAGTTTTCCACCTAAAGCGGTTGAGCACAAATATCATCCAGAAGATGTATCTGTTATAGATGCCTCAGGTTGTGCTGTATTGGTGGACTCATTGCTTGTTCTCCTGGGTCAGGATTTCAAGAAGGATTTTATGATTAGGCTGTTCCAGGGAACATCTAATGGATTTGATGTCGAGATAATGGCAAATCGTTATTTTGAGAGGGAGGGGAAAGATTACATTATTAGTTTCCACGCTATCCCAGAAAAACTGAGAGAGGTGATTGCACAACAGGGAAATCGTCTCCTCAATCTTCCATTGCCACTGGAGGATGCATCTGTGGCGATTAAAAGCGTTTGTGATTTTTTACGTATAAACTATGATTCTCCCCGACCACGATTTTCTATAAACTCAAACGGTGAAAAGAAAACAGAATTGATTATACCTGGTATCCTTGTCAGAAAAGACGAAGAGACGCGCATTTTGATAACCTCTTTAAAACTTGACACAGAAGTGTACAAATGGCTGATGACAAAGAGGATTAAGGTGGTACGCCTGGAAACTTCCACGGACAGCTGAGAATTTTAAAACTGAGTAATATAAGCTATAAAGGAGGTTATGGATGCATAGTATAAAAAAGTGGATAGCGCAAAATAGCCCCCTTTCAAAATCCACTTTACTTCTCATTAGCACGTAATCACCATTCACATTTAATCGTTGCAGAATATTTGTTTAGTTTAGTGATTAATCCATCTTTATTAAAAGAACTTAAGTTGTTTGTTTAATTTAACGATAAGTAGTTAGTGATATATGTATGAGCAATTACCTTTAAAGAGAAAATTATGCAAGAGCGAAAAATTCTGATCGTAGATGATGAACCAGATGTCTTAAACACCTTACAAGACATTTTGACAGAAGCAGGTTATAAGGTAGAAACCGCGAGTGACGGTCAGGAAGCCCTGAGAAAAATGGAGGCGTTTCCAGCTGAAGTTATACTTTCAGATTATATGATGTCCGGCATGGACGGAATTGAACTCTTAAAGAAAATAAAGCAATCTTATCCTCATGTTATCCCCATCATTCTTACTGGAAGAGGTGATTTGCAAGTCTCTTTTAAGGCTATAAACCAGGGTGAAATCTTTCGTTTCCTACTTAAACCCTGGGATACTGAAGAGCTTTATATGACTATCCATACTGCCCTTCAATACTACGACCTTATTTTAGAAAATAAGAGGCTTGCAAAAACAGTTAAGAAACAACAGTCTTTGTTAGAAGAAATAGAAAAAAAATATCCCGGAATTACTATAGTTAATGAAGAAGAAGATGGAACGATTCCTATAGAAGACGAAGATTATTCTGAAGTCATTAATTACCTTCAAGTTGAGGAAAAGGGTTATAGCAAATAGAAAATAAAATGGTTTCTTATACTCAAAAAATTAACTAATGGCACAAAACAGCAATCTACGACAAACAAATTCGGCACAAAGTATTAACGCAAACACGCAAGGCTTAAAGAGGGATTCCAGCCTTGACAGTACCCTTAGGCGGGCAGAGGACGGTGATGGTTCTATAAGGCTTGGACAAATTCTTCTGAAACATGGCCTGATCATTCAGCACCAGCTGGAAGAAGCGTTAAATATCCAGATGAGAGTCAATCTCCCTCTGGGACGTATTTTGAGCAAATTGGGTTATGTAGAGAACAGGACCATTGTAGAGTGTCTCTCCAAGCAGCTTAATCTTCCTGTTGTCAATATCGCTGGTCTGGAGATTCCGGAAAAGGTAATAAGACGAGTATCCTATGAGGTAGCTAAGAAACATTTTGCCATTCCCCTTGAGTATAAAGAAGATACCTTAATTGTTGCAATGGCAGATCCCAGTGATAGCACCGCCATTGAAGACATTCAGTTTCAAACCAACCTATCCATTAAGGCTCACATTGCGACAGAAGACAGCATCATTGACGCACTTAGAAAATACTACAAGATCAATGATAAAGAATACAGAGAATTAATAGGAAGCAATCTAGAGTTGGGGGAAGATACAGAGCTCAAGATTGATGAGATTGATGACTATGGAAAACTTCTATCTGACGCGGTTGATGAATTTGGCATTTATTATGAAGAAGAAGAACAAAAAAAAGAAGGGCTCCATTCCACGACGGGGAAACCCATTATCAAGCTCGTTCAATCTATCATCACCAAAGCTATTAAGCTAGGAGCGAGCGATATTCACATCGAGCCTTTTGACAAGACATTCTACGTGAGGTACCGTTTAGATGGCGAGCTCCATAAGACCATGAGCTTACCTCCCTCAATCAAGGACGCTATAACTTCCAGGATAAAAATCCTCTCACATATGGATATAGCTGAGAGGCGGATACCTCAGGATGGCCGGATTCAATTAAGATTAGGGAAAAACAGAGTAATTGATTTAAGGGTAAATGCACTCCCGACAAACGCTGGAGAGTGTATCGTTCTCCGCATCCTTGACAAGTCAAACCTTAATGTAGACCTGACTCGTCTCGGGTTTACTTCTGAAGGATTGGATAAATTTGAAACAGCCATAACTAAACCCCACGGCATGGCACTGGTTACAGGGCCAACCGGAAGCGGAAAGACTACTACCCTCTACTCTGCGCTCCAAAAATTAAATACCACTAACCAAAAGATTCTTACAGCCGAGGACCCCGTAGAATACAATTTTGCTGGAATCCACCAGGTTCAA
>JAZFSJ010000119.1:0-2169 GCA_036446115.1 Thermodesulfobacteriota bacterium
CTGTTAAAGTCAAGGATTTTTTATCATAATGCTTAATTATCAATAAATTTGGAGATTTTAATGCGGTCTGGGGGATTAGTAAGGACAGCCGGGGTTGTTGGTTTCGCGACCCTTTTAAGTCGTATCCTGGGGTATGTGCGTGACATGGTAATTGCCTACTTTTTCGGGACTGGGGATGCGGCAGATGCCTTTTTCGTTGCCTTCAGGATTCCTAATTTACTAAGGAGGCTTTTTGCAGAGGGATCGCTCACGGTCGCCTTCATCCCTATTTTTACAGAGTATCTGGTTCGGGAGTCTAAAAAGAGCGCCTATGAGTTTTCCAATGCGGTATTTACCCTGCTTTCCATTGTGCTGGTGATTTTTTCCTGTTTAGGCGTAATCTGTGCCCCCCTAATTGTTAAACTAATGGCTTGGGGTTTCACAGGGGATGCAAGCAAGTTTGAACTCACCGTGCTTTTAACCCGCATCATGTTCCCCTACATCTTCTTTATTTCCCTGGTTGCCCTGTGTATGGGTATTCTCAATTCCTTAAAACATTTTGTCGCCCCTGCCCTGGCTCCGGTTTTGCTCAATCTGACCCTGATCCTCTCGGTAATTATTTTGATGCCCTATTTCTCTCGTCCCGTCCTGGCTTTGGCCTTTGGTGTTATCATAGGAGGATTTATCCAGCTAGCCCTGCAGATCCCCTTTCTTAAGAAAAAGGAAGTTACGCTTAAGTTCAACTTCAGTTTTTCCCATCCGGGACTAAGGAGATTGGTAAAGCTTATGCTCCCTGCCGTTCTGGGGGCCGCAGTGTATCAAATAAACATAGTGATTATTACCATGATTGCTTCCTTCCTGCCCGCGGGAAGTGTTTCTTATCTTTATTATTCAGACAGGGTATTCCAATTTCCCCTCGCGCTTTTTGGTATCGCCCTGGCAACCGCTTCACTGCCTGCTATGTCGAATCAGGTTGCCCAGAATAAAATGGATGATTTGAGGGAGACCTTATCTCATAGCTTACGGTTGATTTTTTTTATTACTATCCCCGCGATGGTTGGACTAGCTGTGCTAAGGGTTCCAATTGTTCGTATTCTTTTCCAGAGAGGGGAATTTTCAGCTGATGCGACTCTTTTAACTGCAAAGGCACTTCTGTGGTTTGTCGTAGGGCTGTGGTCGGTTGCGGGGGTGAGGGTGGTGGCAAATGTCTTCTATGCCTTGCAGGATATTTGGACACCGGTTAAGGTGGCCGTGCTTTCCATCATATGTAATCTTGCCCTGTGTGTGTTGTTGATGAAACCCATGCAACACGCGGGGTTAGCCCTTGCCGTTTCTCTCTCTTCTATGCTCAATCTGATGGTCCTGCTTGTGGTTTTGAGAATGAGGTTGGGAAGGCTGGGCATAAAGAAGGTTGTCTTTTCTTCGTGTAAGGCTTTATGCTGCTCTGCGGTGATGGGCATGGTAGTGTATCTTACCTATCACAGTGAGTTTTGGGCAGCGCATCAATTCCCCGCACACGGAGTAGTTGTGCTTGCGGCAAGTATTGTCTCAGGGGTGTTTGTTTTCTTCTTTTTTTCCTACCTTCTTAAGAGCGCTGAACTTTCATCTTTGTGGGAGGGTTTTAAAAGAGGGAAAAACCCATGAGTGTCAGCAAGGATGATGCCTCACTCAAATCCTATTTCTTTTTTAAAACAAGGATCGGCTGGTGCGGTGTGGTGAGTTCTAAAAAAGGGGTTTTGAGAATATTGATAGGGCTCCCGTCGCGGGAAAGGGTTATTAGAAAAATCAGAGCTGAATTTGGAAGTGGTATAACAAAAACCCATGCCAAGGGGAATATAGCAGATAAGATTAAACGCTACTTTTCCGGGGGAAAGGTCTCTTTTAAATGTGCCCTGGATTGGTCTTTCCTCTCTCCCTTTCAGCAAAAGGTATTAAAAGCAGCGATGAGAATACCCTACGGTACGGTTGAGAGCTATGGCAGTCTTGCTAAAAAGGCGGGCTGTCCCAAGGGAGCGCGGGCAGTGGGAGGGGCGCTTGCCAGAAACCCTTTTCCTTTGGTGGTTCCCTGCCATCGCATTGTAAGAGGAGATGGGAGTCTGGGTGGATTTTCCGCGGGTGAGGGGCTGGAATTGAAAAAGAAACTCCTGAAATTAGAGGGGGTAGGTCAAAAGTTAAAAAAATAAAGTTAAA
>JAZFSJ010000120.1:0-4374 GCA_036446115.1 Thermodesulfobacteriota bacterium
TACTGATTGCCTTAGGGTACTGGGGTGCAAAAGACATCCAGGTAGGGGATGCGGTCCCCGGTTCTTCCCTTTTCTGGCCCTGGCACAGGTATAACCGGGATGGTTTCAGGATTGCATTCAGTATGCCTGTCCTAAGCCCTCTCTACATACTAATGGAAGGACCGGCGCAGTCGGATTTAGTATCATGTCCGGGAAAACCAAGAGAGTTGTGCGGTGAAAATTTTACAGAGATAACCCGGTTTGAGAAGTTCATGCGGGAGACACCGGGGAGACTGGTGATGTTTACCCAATCGATTACTACCCAGTTTGGCAGTGGCAGCTGGCTCATACATGAGGGTGACCCCAACTGGTACTTCTTTCCCGACACAGATAGAATGATTCTTCGCAGCTACCGGCGAGTTACCAATATGGGTATTCCAGGGAGTTCTGAAAATTACGTTGATGCACAAAAAGACAATGCAGCAAACATAATAATCTACTGCAGGGACAAGATGACCCCCACTATCAGTACCGTTATGGCCAGGGTTAAGGATTATATTGAAAACCACTCGAGGCTTAAGCTTCCCATGGAGTTCAAGCTGGCAGGAGGCGCCTTCGGGGTGCAGGCAGCCGTAAATGAGGTGATTGAAGAATACCACCTGCAAACCCTTGGCTGGGCACTGCTTTCCATCTTCATTATCTGCTGGATCATGTTCAGGTCCGCTATGGCGGCCTTTATCTTAACCATCCCACTTATCGTATCCAATCTCATTGCATTTTCCATGATGGCGACAGGGATGTTCCATTTAATCCCCGTGCCTATTACCGTTACGGTAAGCACGCTGCCGGTATCTGCGGTAGGGATAGGGTTGGGGGTAGATTATGGTATTTACATGCTGGGAAGGATACTGGAGGAATACGAGATTAAAAAGGACTTAAAAGGTTCTATTATTACTACCATGATGTCGGTAGGAGAGCCCGTGGTCTTTACTGCCCTTGCAATGACCGGGGGTCTTATTGTCTGGATTGCCTCCCCACTGATGTTTCAAGCCTACATGGGCTTCTTCCTGGCGACTATCTTATTGCTAAACATGCTGGGTGGACTCCTTCTGGTGCCCAGTTTTATAGCGGTAATAAAACCGAGATTTGTAGTTGGGAAGAAATAATAAGTTAATGTTTCATGGATGTCCACCCCTTCAGGGTTGGCTATGTGATATTTCTTCTGAGGCTGAGAATTAGTACATACTTATTATCAAGATGTGGCCGTCAAAAGCATCTTTGCAAAATTATCAACTAAAAAGGGATTAAAGTCATTTGAAGCATTTTTTTTCATAAATGCGAGAATTTCCTCTGTTTCCCAACTTTTTTTGTAAGGCCTATAGCTTCTCACTGCATCAAAAAAATCAGAGATCGTTACAATCTGGCTGCAGATATGCTGTCTTTTCTCATTCATATTAAACTTAGGATATCCAGTGCCATCATACTTCCTATGGTGTTCAAATGCAACGATAGGAGCAAGTCTGGTGATACCATCAACTTTAGCAAGATAAGCTGCTCCATATGCGGCATGGAGAGTTATTTCTGCAAATTCCCTCTCATCGAGACGACCCTTCTTATCCAGAATTTCCTTTGATATAAACAATTTACCTACATCATGCAGTAATGCTGCCAAGCCAACATCTTGTAATAATTGATCTTTTATTCCGAGCGATTCTGCCTGAAATAAAGATAGCACAGCTACATTGGTTGAATGTACATAAGTATGATCACTGAAAGATTTAACAGGACTTAATAGTTTGAGAATATTTTTTTCTCTCTTGAAAGCTACAGCAAATCTAGCAACTATCTCCTCAAGCCCTGTTATCTCTAGCTTCTTGAAAGGCGATAGTTTATAGTAGTTTTCTTTGAGTTTTTCAATCTGTTCTTCGCTAAAATGAGCTAGCGTGTCTATATCAAAATCAATATCAATATTTTTTTTTAAACTAATATCAACAACACCTGTCTTAATGTGAGGGGAGGTTTTTATCTCTTTATCAGTTTCTGAGAAGTCAATAATAAATTGTTTTAATTCTAACAAGGTTATTCCTTTTAGAAAGTCAATACGCGAAATCCCCTTTCTCATAAGGCACTTTACGAATTTAATTTCATGAAACTCCGCATTTTTGATAGGTAGTTTGTCTATAATCAGGTCCCCTTGTAATGCCATAACTTCGATTTGGTCTGTGAGGCATTCATTTAGGATTGAAAGGATCTTCTCAGCTGATTTCTCAACCACTTCATGCTCTTTTGAATAAAGCGAGCAGTTTGAGATCGCAATCATCAATGTCGAGATAAATTGCCTTACTATATTAATTGAGTTGCTCATTTTTCTATGCCTTCACGGCAGTATTTAAATGTTTCGAATTGTCATCAGTTTCTATCAAGTCTTTTACCTGTTCACAGGGGTAATTTTTTAGTGTTCTATATATTTCCTCTTTCAGTTTTTCGAAAGGTCCCTTCAAAAGGAAGTTCTTTGCTGCAAGAATATTTCTGAGAGTATCCAGCGCACGAGGATCCCCTATTTGACCGAGAGCTTTTACGATAAGAATTTTATCCTGTACATCTGCAGCACTTTTTACCTTTTTTTTAAGCATAGTGATTAGATCTGGAACGACATCTTTTACTCGATATGCCCCCGAAATAACTATTGCTTGCTCAACTATGTCTCTGCTTCCTGAACTCAGGCAGTCCTTGAGTTCCTCAATACCATAGATTTCCCCGGCATTCAGCAGGTATTTTATTGCCTGAAAACTTACCTTTGGATGATTATGATGACAATATGGTTTAACATGTGAGACCGCATCCTTGCTGCCGCATTCATTGAGGATGAGGAGCATGTTCCTTTTTACGAACCACCTTCTGTCGCCAAGGCGCTTTATCGCTTCAGGGACTGCCTTATCACCAAGACGGATTATCAGGCTTAGAAGGAATCTCCTCGTCGTTATTGCCTCCTCTTCAATGAGTGCGTTTATTAATAGTGAGGCAATTCTCTCGCCATAATACTCACACAACTGCATTGCATTTTCCCTGCTCTGTCTGCCCACAATCCTAAGAGAATCAACAAGTGAGGAGATAAATTCATCTATAGCTATATGAGAACGCTTTTTTTGTGAATCATTTAATTGTAAGACATTGAATATCTTTAGAACCTGTTCATACTGACCAGTACCTATGAATTCCTCAATTTGTTTTTTGAGTATATTGTTAAAGTACTCGTAGTCCTCTTGTGGTATTATAGTAGAGTTATCAGATGTGATAAGCTCAAGGATTGTGTGATTGAAGTCTTTCTCGATATTCTCATCACGACACTCAAACTCGAATTTCTTTGCCTCATCCACATTTATTGAGGAAGCATTAAATTCTAAAAGGGCGTTAATCTCTCTAGTATAAGTATCACTCACAAAAGTCTCATAATTATCTCCAAGCAACATATTTATAGTATCAGGTGAGAGGAGTATATCATCTGCTACAAGCCCGTCTCCAAAGGTAAGATCTTCAAATCCATCTGGAGTAATCATTGAAAATTTATCCAAAAGATTTTTAAGGGTTTCCGGTATAACCATTTTTTGTTCATTAACGGTATTTAAAAACTCTATGACTTCATCTGCAGAGGTTCCTTTGAGTATCCTGTCTACAGAATCTATATCTTTAGAAAGAGTCCTGGCAGAGGCGGAGAGAAACTGCTTTTTCAATTCAGGGCGTAGTTCGTTAATAAACTCCATAAGTTTCTTTAGGTCCTTGCTAGAAAAGTTCCTCTCTGAAGACTTCCTTAAGTATGTGGTAACAACCCTCTCGTAGGAATCTTCTTTGAGATCATCAGTGGCGTTCTCGTTTACCAGTCTTGCGAGGGCCTCCGGAGGGATTTTATCTATCACATTAGATTGCACCCCTGTCTGTAACGTTCCCTCAATAAGTCCATGCACATATTGTTCCCAGAGGTTCTCCCTTGAAGTGTCGTTCTCAGTCTTTCCCTCATTAAAAGAGAATGCGCTATAGTCAATGAATCCTGTCTTGATATGAAGCAAATTACATTTTTTAAACTCCTCTTGAAGAGCTTCTGGAGATGAGTCCTTCACATCTCTTGATATGAACTGGTGAAATGTGTAAAGCTCTTCTTTTGTTAGTCCACTCATAAAAGTCACATAGGCAATGTTTATCCTGCTGAGGCAGAGAGCAACTTCCTTGTAGACAGGGTTTTTCTTATCGATGCAATAATCATTGACAATAAGCTTATCCTTTGCAACATTGAGGGTAATCTCCAATCTCAGCTCAAAGAGTTTTTGTAAAAAGTCAAAAGCTCGAAGTAATGATTTTTCAACTAAAGGATGTCCTTTTGGGTAGATGATTACATTGCGG
>JAZFSJ010000121.1:0-3203 GCA_036446115.1 Thermodesulfobacteriota bacterium
TACTATGAATAATTCATTATTGAGGACAAAAATATGAGGCAGATTAGAATTGCCACCAGAGCCAGCAAACTTGCAACGACACAGTCCGGGCATGTTCGGCCCCTGAAGGATATGACCTCATCTTCAAGTTCGGCAGGTACTATGTCTATGACCCTGTCAAAAACAATGATTTTTGGTTTGGTAAAGAAAGGCTGCCCTGAAATGAAATCAATTTTTTTTCCCTTACATCCAGTTTTCATGCTCCTCTTCTTTATTTTAAATCTCCTTCTCATTATAAATCCGGGATGGGCAAGCGAACCTAAAGAATATATCGATGCCACCTCAATCACGGCATTTTCTGATACTCTTCTCCATCGTGGCCACCACTTCAGAGCTATTATGGAGTATGAAAGAATCTCCTACTTTTATCCTCAGCACCCCGCTTTACCCAAGACACGATTTAATACTGCCTGTGCTATGAAAGAAGCGGGAAACTATACTACCGCTCTTGCATTCTTTACCTCACTCGCGAAAGAGTATCAAGGCACCACCCCTGGAATAGAATCATCTTTTCAAAAGGCCGAAGTCTTTTATCTGATGCATGACCATCCGTCTGCCCTTAATCAGTACGCGGAATTTATCTCTCACTACCCGCAGCACCGCCTGGCTGAAAAGGCCAGGAGCGCCATGGAGAAGATCGAAAAGCAATCACCGCGGAGACCGCCCCAGTGAAATATTGTCATGCGCTTCACGGGGCAGGCAAAGAACGCAGAGATGAACAAATAGGAAAATTTAATAGTAGAGCAAAATAATTCAATAAACATCTACTTACTATCAAGCTCAATTAATGTATCATTTAAAATGTTTTAATTATAAAGCTGGGGTACAATTATACCTTGTGATCCTCTGCATCCTCAGCCTGCTTTGCGGTGATATAGCCTTTTCACAGGCAGAAGAAGAAAAATCCCTCATAGGATTTGCTAATTATCTGTTCGAAAAAGGTCATTACTACCAGGCAGTTACAGAATATGAGCGTTTCATCTACTTCAATCCGAACCATTCATCCGTCCCTGCGGCAAGGCTTAAAATCGCCTATTGTTACAAACTGGGGGAACAATATGTGAGAGCCCTCGAGCTCTTCCGAAATCTGGTAGATGAATATTACGATCAGGAAGTGGGAAAAGAAGCGGCCTACCAGGTAGGGGAGTGCTACAGTCTGGAAGAGGATTACGAATTAGCCTTAATTGAGTTTGAAAACTTTGTGAGAGATAACCCCCACCACCCTCTGGCAGAAAAGGCTAAATGGGAGATGGCGTGGGCGCACATCTATCTGGAAAACTATTCTTCTGCCAGCAGTCAGCTCCTTCTGGTTAAAGAGGATAGCCCTTATCAGAAACCGTCCCAGGAACTAACACGCGCTTTAGAAGAACTACCCCACCTCCCCCGCAAATCACCCCTGGTAGCTGGTCTCCTGGCAGCAGTTATCCCCGGCACCGGTCATCTTTATATGGGAAAAAAGAGGCAAGCGTTCTCTTCCTTTATTACCAATGCCTTACTTTTTTTCGGCACCTACCAGGCCTTTGGTAAGGAGGTGTATGCCGCAGGTGGTTTCCTTGCTTTCTTCAGCATTAACTATTACAGCGGCAATATCTTTGGGGCATTAAATGATACCCATAAATTTAACAGGAAGGTACGGAAAAAATATCTGGAAGGCTTCAGGGAAAAATATAATTTATCGATTAATCTGAAAGGGCAAAAGGATGGTGCTACGCTGAAATTTGCTTTAAACTTCTAAGACCACTAGCTTTTCCCTCCCCTTTAAGGTTTTACCTCTTGAACTTTGTCTTCGTTTACCACCTCCATTTATTCGGAACCTTGTTCTGCAGGAAATCAAGAGGAATCGAGCTTTTCAGTTCAGGATACTTCTCAAGTGCAGCAAGGGAATCTTCCCGGGTGCTGAAGCTGTTCATCAAAACCAGGGGCAGATCACATCTGAAGGTACGTCGATCATTAAGCACCTGTCTGGCGATGATATCGAGAAAGGATAATCCGTTTTTCACCTCAAGAAGTGATTTGGCCTGAACATGACCAGAGTTGGTGACTTGAGAAAGGCACCAGCAGCAAAATAAAATAACGGTTGATTGTAAAAACGCTTTAGTTTGGGGATTCCAAGACATAGAGATATTAAATCTTCACATGGGGTGTGAAGATAAACATCAGTTTTAGTTTCAAGAATATGCTTGACATGTATATCTCTCTAATATACCATATCTACCTATGAGAATTGATTTTGAAAAGCTTGCTGGATTTGAATGGGATCAAGGCAATATTGACAATAACCGGATAAAGCACAACGTTGAGAATTGGGAGTGTGAACAAATATTTTTTAACGATCCCCTAATTATACTCGATGACCCTAAGCATTCGATTGCTGAAAAACGTTTTGCCGCATTTGGGAGAACAAACACTGGAAGATTCCTTGTTATCATATTCACAATACGAGGCAAATTGATCAGGGTTATTTCTGCAAGGGAAATGAAAAGAAAAGAAAGGAGCTTTTATGAAGAAAATTAATAAACGTATTCCGAAGTTCAAGAACGAGGATGAAGAAAGGGAATTTTGGGCTACTCATTCTCCTCTTGATTACTTTGACTCCAAAAAAATCAAGAGAGCTTCATTTCCAAACCTGAAGCCATCTCTTAAATCGATCTCTATTCGCTTACCGGAGGACATGCTGGCAACCCTTAAAATCTTGGCCAACAAGAACGATGTGCCTTATCAGAGTTTGGCAAAGATATATCTGGCAAGGCAAATTCTCCTGGAAAGAACATCTTCCAGAGCTGCTCCAAAAAGAAAGCGCAGAAAAAAAGCAAATGCTTAACCAAAAATGAAAATGTCAAAATGGGGTCAGGCTTAACTAATTAACTATTGAAATGCAGTTACTCTAAAAGCAAACCATCACTCTACAATAGCTGTTAGAAAATTCTAATAATGTGATCAAATTTTTCCTGATAATCCCAACTCCCTCATAACACACCCTCAGTAAATAGTCCTCTCACCCGCCCCCCCGCTTAAAAGCTGGTAATAATAATGGCGAAATGCCTCAATCGCGATATCATTAAGACCAGCATCTTGCATCTGCTTCTCGAAGGGTTCAAAACGATTTTTTATCTCACTTTCACTCATCTCTGGCAAATTCTTGTCCTTCAACTTGAAAACTCACC
>JAZFSJ010000122.1:0-2153 GCA_036446115.1 Thermodesulfobacteriota bacterium
GACAAGTGCCCATACAAAAAAGGAACAAGATATTTCTGGTAACTCTAACCTAAAGAGTGATATCCTTTGTGAGAACAAGCCAAGATAAAGAAGATGGGAAGAAACAAAGAAAGAACGTTGACCTACCCCCCAAAAAAGAGTCCAGTTGTCTTATTCAGTCCTTTAGGCCATTCGCTTGTAGAGAGTGGACGCCCAGCTTGTACCGACTGGACTGCCAAAAAGGACTTATTAGGCAGGGAAAATAGATAAAGGAGAACCTTATGAAACTTTCTGTCAAAAAGACTCATTGCTCAAACTGCCGAGGGTTGGTTAGAGGACAGGAACGGAAGAACAACGACCACCTTGAGTTGGTTTGCCCCAGGTGTAATCGCGTCCTTTGGACACACAATGACCTGGGCTGGCGTTACGCCGTAGAGGCTCCCAAATAATCTACTACAGCAGGAGCTATGAAGTACCATCCGGACCGGAAGCCCGGGGATGCCCAGAACGTGGATAGGGAAGTAAGGCCCACTGATGCAGAGGTAAAAGAGAGCAATAATACATCCTCGTGTCAATAATCGCCTTCCATTGCTCCTCTTGGAACTTTTGAAAGTCATTCGCTTGACACGGATGAGAATTACGCTCGGCTGGTCCAGGTTGCTCCCTTACCGTCTATCTCTACCGTACCGCTCTTTTTATCAGAGAACCTCTGGGACAATAGCACGACACCACTGTTTAATCTAGCCAGTTATCATGTCAGCAGCAATAACTTAACATGTGGTATAGTTTATGGGGGTAAGTCAGTTAATAAAGTCAGGAGAATATGGGAAAAATGAAAGACGGTGGTGAGTTGATTAAAGACCTTAAAGACAAGGATAGCAGTGTTAGGCGACATGCAATAGAAATGCTTGGAATAATGGGAGATGAAAAAGCGGTAGATGCGCTTATTCTAGTTTTAAAAGATAAGAATAGATTTGTTCGACAGGAAGCAATAGCAGCACTTGGAAAGATAGGAGGTGAAAGGCTAGTGGAACCTCTTGCCCAGGCTCTAGAAGAGGAAAATGATGAATTTGTCATAGATTCGATAAGGAAAGTTCTAGAGAAATTGCGGAAATAGCTTTAACGGTGATGAAATCCTATCTGTGCGGAGTATAGTTGCGACTATTGTAAAAAGGTTGACGTTAGCTATTTAGGCTGAGCAAGGCTTACCTTAACTGCTGCGGGGCGGCCATCACGTCCTTGACCCTTCTCGAATTCCACTTCCTGTCCTTCGCTAAGGCTGTTGAATTCCACTCCTTCAAGACTGTTGCTATGGAAGAAGAGGTCTTCTTCCCCCCTGCGTTGATAAATCCAAAACCTTTATCCATAAGCTTTTTGATTGTTCCCTTAGTCATATGATACTCCCTTCAAATCCACTAGTTAGACCTAAGAGTTAGTATACCACACAATGCAAAAAAGCTATAGCGGTTCCGGTGTCCTTCTTTCATCACACTACTGCCCTACACCAGCACTATAACTATATTATGCTCAATTCTCTTTCATATCTTGGAATATGAGTTTAGTTTAGTATTTGGCGATTGTCAGTAATAGATAAAAAGGAACCATATTTACTTAATAGAGAAAGCAAAAGGTAACGAATATTTGTACGCATGACTGGACAGACATCCCTATCTACGCGTGATTATGTGCGGTCGCAAGTATTGATAAACCGGTGGCATAGAGGATATAATTGTAACACTCTCAAAAATCAGACGTAAAAACACCCAGAATCACGAACGGAAAAAACATTAACATAAATACTGCGAAGGATTTACTTTCTGATTAACATCTGTATGAAAGTGGAGTAAGGGATTTGATGGGAAAAAGACGGAAGTCAATCTTGAATAAACCATCGAAAAAACAATCCATTTCTTATAACGAAGGCCATGGATTCAAAAAAGAAGTGGAAATACAATTGATAAAATACCTTGGAAGATTATCGCCTGAGATTGAAATGCCGGCGCGTGCAAAAGGTATTAATGGAAGTAATTCTTATGATGTAGATATACACATAACCATAAAAGGTAAAGGGTTGTTTGCAAATAGAGGTGATATATGGGTGGAGTGCAAATGGAAAGATAATTCTCCTGTCAGGGAGTCTGATATACAAAAGCTGGTTATTAAAGCGCAAGATG
>JAZFSJ010000123.1:0-4498 GCA_036446115.1 Thermodesulfobacteriota bacterium
AAGGGGACTAGAAGTAGTAGTTGTAGATAACTTAACCACTGGAAAACGTGAAAATGTGCCTGCTGACGCCAAATTTATCGAAGGCGACATACTTGATTTTAATCTTGTACAGAGACTCATCTCCGAAACAGATATAATATTCCATGAAGCTGCACGAGTGAGCGTAAGATCCTCTGTAAAAGATTTCTATCAGGACGCTCAAAACAACATTATAGGAACATTAAATCTGCTTCAGGCCTGTACAAAAAGTAACGTCAGGAAATTCGTATACGCCTCTTCCATGGCAGTATATGCAGACTCTTCAGAAGCAATACCAATCAAGGAAACCTATTTAACTGAACCACTTTCACCCTATGGTATTGCTAAATTGACAGGTGAAAAATACTGCCTCACTGTATCTAAAAAAATTGGGGTTGACTGTGTGGTATTACGCTACTTTAACACCTATGGTACGAGACAAACTCTTACTCCTTATGTAGGTGTGGCAACCATCTTTACTAATAAGTTGCTCGCAGGGGAATCACCCACTATTTTTGGTTCAGGAGAACAGCGCAGGGATTTTGTACATGTGGGAGATGTTGTTGATGCTACACTCCGAGCTATGGACTATGCCGGACCGAGTGATATTTTTAACGTGGGCACAGGGATTGGGACATCGGTTAAAGAACTTTTTTCCCTATTGCGTTCAAAGATCAACTCTTCCATCCAACCTTCTTATACGGCAGAACATCCAGGCGAAACAAAAAACTCTATAGCAGATATATCTAAGGCAAAAAATATAATGAATTACAACCCTCGGGGAAAGTTACAACAGTTCATTGATGAAATAATTACCTGGAATAGATCAAAGATGAGCACAAAATGAAACACTCGATTTCTCTAAGGCACACAACCATAATTCACTTCATTTCATCATCTAGAGGTATCAAGTATTTCCTCACTGTTCTCGTTCTTCTACATATTGTCAGGAGTACACTATTATTCCCCAATCTTAGTGCAATCATCGATCAAAATCCTATATTCACTGATGATTACTCCTATCATTTTTACTATGGTCTTCTTGGCAGTAAATTACTTGCCCGCCATCACACCACCTGGGGGTATGATCCCTACTTCATGGCGGGATATCCCAAAACCATCATGTCAGATCCCAGCAACAAGATAGTGGAAATACTTATCGCTCTCCTCTTCTTTATTTCCCCTGCGGTGGTTTTAAAATTAACCGTTCTGCTCACTATAGTGATAGTACCTATTCTGGTGTACTATACCTGTAAAAATATGGGGCTCACCTCAGGCCAAAGTACGCTGGGGGTAGGGTTAGCTATAGGATATTGGTGGTTGGGTTTACCCCATGCAAAGATTCCCACTGGATTGTTTGCTTTCATCTGTGCCTCATATCTATGCCCTTTTGTCTATTCTACCTTTTATAGATTTTTTCAGGAAAAAGAGTTTAAAATCGGCTTATTATTAACTGTTATTGTTCCTCTAACTTTCCTGCTGCACCCAACTACACCAGTAATCTTAACCGTACCCATGCTATTACTCTATCTGTGTTCCTGGAAAACTTTAAACAAATCTATTCAACTGGCTTTGCTTCTGATTTTTGCGTTAACCCTTTTGGTAAACAGTATCTGGTTGCTCCCTTTTCTGGAATTTCATCACTATAGGACCACTTCCTCTCAGTTTTTCCAATCGTCAGGATTGGTAGGTTTTATTTCTGATTATTTCACAAAAAATCAAAACATAGAACTTTTATTGTTGGTCTTTGGGTTACTAGGCTTGTATCTATGGAGGCAAAGGAAGGAGCATTTTAAATACATTCCCCTGGGGGGAGCTATTATATTTTTGCTATTTCTACCTTATTGTGGAAGTTTGTTTAATTTGACTGCTGATCTTCAACCAATGCGCTTTAAGATGCCCTTACATTTATTCCTTGTTGTACCGGCAGCTTATGGCATCTGGTGGTCGATAACCACCATTAAAGATAGCTATGCCCGAAGGGAATTGTTGATGGTGACTTCTCTCCTCTTAATTATGCTGATACCACTTTTTGCAGGTAAAATCTATGCCGTTGCCTTTGCCTTCCGTGCTAAACCTTATAGACCCTTTATCACCTCAATGCACCCGGGTAACAAAACCCTGATAAAATGGATTACTGACCAAACAACAAAGGAAGGGAGAATTCTTATAGAGGATTCCGGCTTCCTTGATAAACAGGGGAGAAATCAAAGCGTGTGGGGGCATCAATTCTATCTTACCCATTTCCCTGCCCTTCTTCCTTACTATACTGAACGGGAGTTTATCGGTGGGCCTTATCCTAATACTCTCATAAAACATCACTTCGCAGAATTTCATGATGGGATACTTTTTAAGAAAGACATCGATAGCATATCGCTACCGGTATTGAAGCGATATTTTGCTTTATACAATATTAAGTGGGTAATCTGTTGGTCTGAAAAATCTAGAGAGTTTTTCGATAAATACCCTCACTACCTTCTAAGCGGTACTAAAGTAGCCAAATTTTATACCTATACAGTTAATAGAACACCCTCTTTTTTTCACAAAGGAAAAGGGCAGATCACATCCGACTATAACAAACTTAAGCTCACTCAGGTAAAGTCTGACGGTGAAATCATTATTAAATACCACTGGTTGCAACATCTAAAAACCGATCCCCCCAGACCAATAGAAAAGGTGATGGTTATGGATGATCCCATTGGCTTTATAAAAATTCACAACCCTCCTCCATCAATTTTAGTTTATAATGCATATTGAAAGGGATTTATGCAAATTTTCCCACCTAAACCATCTCAAGGGGAATGATAGGACAAATTTTAGATTGGATAACCAGAGGTAAGAAGCTATGCCAATAACTACCGAACGAATGAGATGGATCGATAACTTTGTGGGGAAACCTATCTGTTACCTTTTAACATCGTATGGCTGGGTAAAACACTTATTTCCAAGTAAGAAAAAGCCTGTCAAAACGATCCTCCTTACTAAATATTTGGGAATGGGAAGCATCGTACAGGCCACACCACTTATAAGAGCTATTAAAAGCACTCATCCAGAAGCACGGTTGATATTTCTCACCTTTTATGACAATGAAAGTTTAATAAAGTCCCTAGGCCTTATTGACGAAGTACTGTCTATCAGGACTGATAATCTCCTGAGCTTTTCACTAGATGTCATTCGTTCACTCTATCAGCTTAGGAAGAAAGAGGTAGATACTGTGTTGAATTTAGAATTTTTCTCAAAATTTGGAGCAATTATAACATTCTTAAGCGGGGCCCAGACAACTATTGGTTACTATCTCAGAGAACCTTGGCGAACTTACCTCATTTCTCATAAAGTCTACTACAACCATTATAAACATATATCTGAGGTATTCATGGCGTTGGGAAAAGCAATCGATGCCAGTTCTAAGAATCTATCTTTAGAAAGACCGATTGTAAATTCAGATGAGAGAAGTTACATCCATTACATCTTTGAGGAGCACGGTATCAAGAATAATCAGTGGAAGGTAGTAGTTAATGTTAATACCAGTTGGTTATCATCGAACCGGTGTTGGCCCCTTTCCCGTTTTTCCAATTTGATTGAGAAGATGGTTAACGCATATGGAGTAAAGATTGTACTCATCGGGGCTAAAAGGGACATCCTCTGGGTAGAAGAATTAACTTTCGCGACCAATAGTGACCAAAATATAGTTAACCTTACAGGGAAGACAAACATCACCCAACTCTTAGCCCTTTTGGAACAGGTTGATCTGGTGATAACCAACGACAGCGGTCCTTTACATCTCGCTGTGATGATGGGAACCCCCACTATCTCCTTTTTCGGCCCGGAAAGCCCTGTTCAATACGGACCAAGAGGAGAAAAGCATACGGTAATGTATAAAGGATATTACTGCAGCCCTTGTCTCCATGTATATAATGAGAAAAACAGCAGGTGTGAGGACAATATCTGCTTGAAAGATATTTCAGTTGATGAGGTCTTCAAGGTGGTAACCTACTATTATAGAAATTGGGGGGGAGTTAGTTCGAGCTAAGTAAACTACCACCCATGAAATGGGTGGCTTTGTTTCACGGCCAAAGGCCGTGCAGCAAACGACCACACCCAAAGGGGGTGGTTTTCTTTTACCCGCAACGGGTGAAACAAAGTAGGCACGAAAGTGCTAATGTTTCCTTTTGCGACCCCGTGCTTCGCACGGGGATTTCAAAGCAAACAAAAAGTTGCCCTTTAATCACATGAATGATTAAATCTGATGAATTCGTAAAAAGTCATCAATTCAGACGGCAGCTTGGCCCGCTTGCCCGAGCTGGCGCTCGTGTCGGCCAGGGAGCTCAGCCAGGCTTTTTACGATGTCGTCTAAACTGAATCAGTTCAAATAACCTAACGCCCTTAACCGTTCTAATTCTTCCGGATCATACTTGATTGCCTTCTTAGCACCCTTAGTCAATGCTTTCCATATTGCAATATTATTCTCCTGCAGTTTTCT
>JAZFSJ010000124.1:0-6428 GCA_036446115.1 Thermodesulfobacteriota bacterium
ACCTGAAGGAGGATAAAATGGTAGATACAAATATGAATATATTAGTTGTAGATGATTTTGCCACCATGAGGAAAATGTTGAAGAATGTCCTGAAACAGCCCAACTTTGCCAATGTAGAAGAGGCGGACGATGGTGCAACTGCAATAGAAAAGCTCAAGGCGGATAACTACGATTTTGTCATCACAGACTTGAATATGCCCCAGATAACCGGGCTGGAGTTGCTTCAGGTGAAAAAGGAAGGGTTGTTTGAGAAAGGGACTTATAGAAAATGGGGACTCAAGATATCTCGAAGGTTACCTCATGTCAACTGGGGATTAGCGTGGGACAAAAATTCTGTATATATAGAATCATGATTTTATTGCTGAAAAGTAGGCTAATTATATAAACCGTATATATGCGACATAGATGTCAGATAATTCGCAATAGTATTTAATTGATATTTAATTATATACAGTGTTTTATAGCTTTATAGGGCAAAATTTGTTATCTAAATATATAAATATCGCTAAAGTTTTTCCGTGCTGTTCCGATAATGAATATAATAGGACTTTGAGTAAATTTAGTCATTTATGCCAAGGAAGGTGTATAAGATGACCATTTCAACCCAACAGATAAATACTGTTTTAAGGACGTATAATAAACAGTTGAAACTGGCTGGGCTAAATAGAAGCAAGCAGAAAACTTCTCCCCAGTCCAGAAAGGATGAAGTTACAATATCTTTGGAGGGAAAGAAGCAGCAGATTTACCGGCGGACAGCTAATCATATAGTGGAAAAGTTAACAAAGAAATAAATCGGTACCCCAATTTGAGACTAAAGAGAATCTACAACCCTAAATGTGGTGACTTATATTCTCCCTGGGTTGAGTTATGTTTGGGGTATCTTTTTTTCAATCTCTCGATTTAATTAAGCTATGGAAGAAGAACTTAAAAGAATTTTTATGGGGTGATATCTGAATGGATGGCAAGTCTGTTTTTGTTGATGGTAAAATTGACATGTTAATTGTTGATGATGATAAAGGTTTGTGTGAGATGCTCGATGATATGTTTTCGCAAGAGACAGAGATTGGAGTGACCTCAACAAATAATGGGCTTGACGCTATTGAAGAGATCAGGAAAAAAAATTTTGATCTTATTTTAACAGACCTCATGATGCCTGGTGCCAATGGTATGGAGGTTTTAAAAACTGCCAAGGAGATTGATGAAGGTGTTCATGTGATTATCATTACAGGATTTGCTTCTTTGGAGACGGCCATGGAAGCCATTAGAAAGGGGGCGTATGATTATATTACTAAACCGTTCAAGCTGGATGAAATAAGGATTGTAGTCCAAAATGCTTGCGAAAAGATTAGATTGCTAAGAGAAAATCAGGCCTTAATTGAGAATCTCGAACAAGCTTACCAAGAGTTGAAAACCTTAAAAAGTTCACGAGAAGAATTGAGTGAAAGGGTTGAAAAGATCAACCAAAGGATGGATGAGAATCAGGAAAGGATTGCAGAGAATATTATTGGTTTGCAAACCTTGCCGACGGGTTTGCCTGCTTCCCATTATTTAAGGAGAAGACGTACTGATAAAGGGTATGTGTTGGTGGAATTGGAAAAACTGGGGAAGCTTCGAGATGAAGGCATACTAAACGATGAGGAATTTAGGACCTGCAAAAATAAATTTCTGGGTAAGATTTAGGTTGAGATGCGTTGAGAAATTTTAAAGCAGCTAATATGATTATCCACCGAAGATTTAGTGAGTGCGGAGGAAGTTTTGGCCAAGAAGTGTAAACATAAGATATTAGTGATTGACGATAACGAGTGGATAAGGGGTACCTTAAAAGAACTCTTAGCCATGAGTGGATATAAAGTTGATGTTGCCGAAGATGGCGAAGCTGGTATTAAAAAAGTAAAATCTCAGAGTTATAATATTGTACTTACCGATATTCAGATGCCTAAAATAGATGGGATGGAACTCTTAAAACAGATAAAAGAATATGATTCTACTCTCCCCGTTGTAATGATAACAGGGTTTCCCACAGTAGATACTGCTATTCAGGCTATGAGACAGGGGGCATCAGATTTTATTACTAAGCCCTTCAGGTATGAGCAGGTAAGTATGGTGGTTGATAAAGTGATGAGGGAAACAGAGACCGGAGGGAAAAGACTTCGCTCAGATAAAAAGGTACAGCAGGATAAAACCATAGAATCCCTCAACCAGAGATTGGATAAGAAAGTTAAAGAGCTCTCTTTATTATATTCTATAAGTGAGTCAATGAATATCTCCCAAATGGGCAGTGAAGATCTTTTTGATAGAATCGTAAAAATAGCTGCTGAATTGGTAGAAGCTGAAGGTGCATCGTTGTTGGTGTTTGATAATATGTCCAATGAACTCATTGTGGAAGCAGTAAAAGGGAATGGTACCAACTGGAAGGTTGGTAATACGATACCTATTGATAACAAGATGCCTTGGAAAGAGGTGATGGAAGGTAAGCATTTTATCCTCAATGGAGGAACTGGACGCCAAAGAAAAAGGGCTAAAGGTAAGCCGGATAAATCCAATTCATCGGTTTTCATTCCTCTGAAGATTAAGGATAGTGTATTCGGTGTTTTGAATGTTTTTGATGGGATTAACAGAAGTAAGTTTGGGCAGGCGGACATCAAATTGTTACTGACCTTGGCTCGAAAGGCGTCCTTAAACATTGAGAATACAGTGCTTTATGAGAGTATGTATACCAATCTCATGAATACGCTCCAGTCACTAGTAGCTACAATCGAGGCGAGGGACCGCTATACCCAACAACATTCTCAGAGAGTAACCCAATTAGCAGTCGGAATAGCAGAAGAAATGGGTTGCACTCAGGAAGAAATAGACACCATTAAGTTTGCCGGGATCCTTCATGATATTGGAAAGATTAGCATAAGTGACGCTATACTTTTGAAGAAAGGCAAGCTGACTCAAGAGGAAACCAAGGTAATTCAGACACATCCTCTTACAGGTGAAAAAATATTGCGGCCCCTTGGTCTCCTTCCTGCTGAAAAAGCTATCGTAAGACACCACCATGAGAAATGGGATGGCAAGGGATATCCTGATGGTCTAAGGGGAGAAGAGGCTCCTCTTCTGGCTCGCATTATTGCTGTGGCCGACTCCTATGATGCCATGACATCAAATCGACCTTATCGACTGGCAAGGAATGATAGGAAAGCTTTAGATGAACTAGTAAGGTGCAGTGGCACTCAATTTGACAAGGATATTGTCGAGGCCTTTAAAAATATTTACCTTTCAAAATCCTTCCCCAAAGTGTAAGAAATCTAAGCCATACCTAAAAATGAACAGGGATTAAACCTTACCGTTTCCCTCAGATTGCCTTCCTTTGAAATGTAAGTACCATAACCAGCCAGACGACAATACTGTAACCGGCCACGTCTATAACAGACCAGAATCCCTGAGTGGAAGGGAAGTAACTGCTGATGAAAGAGGTGGCGTAGAGATGCAATCCTCCTAGTTGAGGAAGAAGGTAGTGAAGCAATTTAGTTGAGAGAGAGGGTTCACCCAAATACATTCTAATCTTTTCAAAAGAGAATGGGATGCTCAATCCCAGGCTTATAGTGTAAACAGCAAAGGGCAGGAGGGCACTAACGACTCTAGGCAGAAATAGGGAAAAAAGAAAGATGAGGGAGATAATTAAAATAAAATTGAGAAAGGCAACAATTAAACCTGAAAAGATGCTTAAGGTAACTACACCTGTTCTGAAATAAAAAAGTAGTAAAAATCCTGTACTCAACACCACCAGGTTGACAAAAACTATAAAAAGCACGCCCAGGAATTTGCCTAGAAGAAACCATGTTCTTTTAATGGGTTTGGTTACAGTTAAAACCACTGTTTCTTCATCGAGTTCTCTGGAGATGGCATTCATTGCGAGTAGTCCACAAAGTGATAGTCCCCAGAAGAGGATAACATTGAAGGCAATGGCAATAGTCATGTTGATAATTTGCTCGGGGCTTATTAATGGGTTTTCGATGTTGACCTTTCCTGTGGCACAACCTCTGGCGATGAAAATGAAAAAGAAGGCAATGGCCAGGAGGATATAGATCATCTTGTTGCGAAGTTCTCTTTTTACGGTAATGTGCGCGATAGTAAATATCTTATTCACTTGGCTTCTCTTCTTCTTTGATGAGTCTATAAAAGATATCCTCTAAAGACTCTGTCCGGGTCGTAAGGGATAACAGTTTGCCCCCACGATTGATGACAATCTCCGGTATAGTGCTTATAGCTTCAGCGTGTTTAGGGGTGAGGGTTATCAGGTCCCCTTCTGATTGTAGTTGACTGGAAACCTCGCTCAGCTTTTGAATAAGCATATCATTAATTCCCTCTACTTGAAGCTCAATTAATTCTTCCTTGGAAGTGAGCTCCTGTTTGTTACCCATTTTTACCAGATGTCCCCGATGGAGGATCGCTACTCGATCACAGGTCATTTCTATCTCTGAAAGAAGGTGGGAATTGATAAAGATGGTAACCCCTGCCTCCTTCAGTTTTAAAAGCACATCCCGAATTTCCTTGTTACTTATAGGATCGAGTCCGGCAGCAGGTTCATCCAACAATAGAAGCTCTGGTTCGTTTAGCAGAGCCTGGGCTAATCCTATGCGTTGTACCATGCCTTTGGAATATTCCTCGATTTTGCGCGATCTTTCCTCGCGCATCCCTACCACCTTTAAGCACTCTTCTATCCGTCTCTTTCTTCTGGCGGGATCCATTCCATAAAGTTTTCCCTGATAGTCCAGGAATTCATTGCCTTTTAAAAACCCATAAATCATAACTCTCTCTGGAAGGTATCCTATCTTTTCTCTAATGTTTTCGTTCTTAACGGGCTGGTTGAAGATTTTTACCGACCCTGAGGAAGGTGATATCAGGTTAAGAAGGATCTTCATCAGGGTTGTTTTTCCAGCTCCGTTTGGTCCCAAGAGACCGAAGCATTCCCCTTTCCTAACCTCAAGGCTCAGTTTATCTAGGGCTCGCACGTTTACGTAATCTTTGGTAAGATGGTTTACTTCAATTGCGGTATTCACTAGTACTCCCAAAATTATTGCAGTGTGCTATTAAACAAGAATTGACAAAATAATGCAAGCAGGAAAAGTGGGCTAGCAAATTCTAGGCAGTTTAATATTTTTGAAAAATATTCCTTAAAAACCATTCTTTTGACTAAGACTTTGGCTTACTATATAATAAACCGTTGTCTATTGTAAGAGAGGAAATATCATCATGCCCAAAGTTAGTGTTATTATCCCCACCTACAATCGAGCCCACGTCTTAAGAGAAGCTATAGATTCGGTTCTTTCCCAGAAGTATAGTGACCTGGAGTTGCTGGTAGTTGATGATGGTTCTACCGATCATACTAAAGAGGTGGTGTCATCTTATACATCTAAGCTTAACTATATTTATCAGGAACATAAGGGGGTGAGCGCTGCCAGAAACAGGGGGATTAAGCATACTAAAGGTGACTATCTTGCCTTCCTCGATTCTGATGATCTGTGGCTTCCCGATAAACTTTCCACGCAGATGAGATTTATGGAAGACCATCCGGAGATACATATTTGCTATACCGAAGAGAGATGGATAAGAAGGGGTGTAAGGGTCAATCCCATGAAAAAGCATAGGAAGTACTCCGGGATGATCTTTGAGCACTGTTTGCCTCTCTGCATCGTAAGCCCCTCTTCCGTGCTGATTGCCCGCAGTCTCCTGGAAGAGATAGGGGTATTTGATGAGGAGCTTAAAGTCTGTGAAGACTATGATCTCTGGCTCCGTATCTCAGCCCGCTATCCTATTTACCTTTTGGACACTCCCCTGATTATCAAGCGGGGGGGGCATGATGACCAGCTCTCCAAGGCTATGAACGGGCAGGACCGTTTTCGCATTAAGGCCCTGGTGAAGTTATTGGAGAGTGATTCTCTTTCCCCTCACCAGAGGGAGCTTGCCGGGGGGGAACTTAAGAGGAAGTGTGAGATTTATGGCAAGGGGTGTATCAAAAGGGGAAAGAAAGAAGAAGGAGAAGAAATCCTGGCTCTAGCCGGGAGATACAAACCCTGAATAAATCAGGCAGGTGAATGTGATGAGTTATACAGTTGGAGAGATGCTTATAAAGAGTGCCTGTGCATTTCCTGACAAGATTGCGGTCATCTGTGATGGTAGGCAGGTAACCTATCGAGAGCTCAATGCCAAGGTTAACCAGCTTACCCACGGCCTTTTACAAAGTGACATCACCGGATGCAGCCGGGTTGCCATCTTAATGTATAATAGCATAGAGTTTATAGAAATTTGTTTTGCCCTTGCTAAATTGGGTAGCGTGGGCATTCCTCTCAACTTCAGATTAACCGGCCCTGAACTCTCCTCTATTATTGAACATTCAGATGCAAGAATTCTTCTCATGGGAGAAGAGTTTGAACCTATTA
>JAZFSJ010000125.1:0-2651 GCA_036446115.1 Thermodesulfobacteriota bacterium
AAGATGGTGACTTTGTTTCCATCATTGGGCCCAGTGGCTGCGGCAAAACTACTCTTTTAAGGATTATCTCTGGCTTGGAGCAACCGTCCACCGGAAAAATATTTCTTCGAGGAAAAGAAATCGAAAGACCATACGGGCAGGTAGGTTTAATCTTCCAGGAGTATGCCCTTTTTCCCTGGCGGACAGTAATTGATAACATAGATTTTGGTTTAGAAATAAAAAAGGTCCCCAAGAAAAAAAGGAAAGAAATGGCAAGATTCTATCTAAATAAATTTAATTTAGATGGTTTTGAAAATAAGTATCCCAAAGAACTCTCAGGGGGAATGAAGCAAAGGGTAGCCATCGCTCGCACCCTGATTAATGATCCTGAACTACTTCTTATGGATGAACCCTTTGGATCGCTCGACTCTCAGACCCGAAACTCCATGCAGGAATTTCTTTTGAAGGTCTGGCAAGAAACAAAAAAAACTATTCTCTTTGTTAGTCATAATATAGATGAAACAGTCTTTTTAAGTCAGAAGGTCTTTGGTCTCTCTGCAAGGCCAGGAAGAATTAAACTACTCTTGGAAATCGACCTACCCTACCCCAGAGAAAGAACCAGCCAGGAATTTAATCTTTATCGTAAAAAGATATTAGATTACCTTGAACAAGAAAGGATAAAAAGTGACAATTAGGTCAAATAAATTATCAGCTACCAACTATGATGCCGGAATTTTCCTTGCCGCATATTTGCAAAGCACAGGAGTAAAGATACAAAAGAATATTGATCAAAGAAAAGGAGGGGCAGGTCCTGCTGAGGGTATCACTATCATGCTTAATGGTAGACCTGTTAACGTTCCAGTAAACGCTCACTATGTATCGCAATCTCCCTACTCAATTCAATTCGAGAATGGAACTCATTTTTTATATAAAAACAGTCATCCGATAAGCAAAGTATCACTACCTGATGTTCCTCATTACTATTCCTTAAAAACCCAGGATGGTATATCCTATAATAAAATAGCGCTTCTTCATGGGGTAAACTGCTTAGCATCAACCGTTTTTCAAAACTGCACCTATTTGAACTCGCATAAAAGGTGCACCTTTTGCGGTATTGAGCTATCATTAAAAACAAACACAACTATAGTGAAAAAGACCCCCCAACAACTTTTAGAGGTGGCCAAAGCTGCAGTTAAATTAGATAAAGCGCAACATGTAACCTTAACCACCGGTACTCAGGCCGATTCATCTGACGAATTACACTACCTGGCTACCTGTTGCTCCGCTATTAAAAGTGAAACAAATCTTCCTATCCATGTCCAGTTTTTGCCACCTACTGACTTAAAACTTTTAGACATATTGAGAAAGGCAGGCGCTGACACGGTGGGGATTCATATTGAAAGTTTTGACTTTAATGTTTTGAAAATGGTTGCACCTTGTAAAGCTGAACTGGGTTTCAAGACATATCTTGAAACCTGGAAAGAAGCCATTAACCTATTCGGTAAAAACCAGGTAAGCAGTTTTATTATTTTGGGTTTGGGTGAACAACAGAAATCCATAATTGAGGGGGCTTCTTTGCTCTGTGAGTTGGGTGTCTATCCCTTTATATTGCCTCTTCGACCCATTCCCGGAACACCATTCTCTAATAACAAGCCTCCAGATCCTATTGCGATGACTTCAATTTACCAGGAGGTGGCTCTTCTGCTAAAAACTAATGGGCTATCATGGCAAAAAAGCAAAGCCGGCTGTGTTCGCTGTGGCGCTTGCTCAGCTCTTCCCGATTTTGAAGATTTATGAGTATCAGGACGCAGATCTTCGCAGATAAACACTGATAAATAAAATATAACCCTTCAAGATAAGAGGTATTTCTAATTTTAGTTATTCTGCTATCCTATTAATCTTCTACTTTACGTATAAAATGTAATGGTACTCTACAAATGAAAACAGGTATTGCTCATCTTCCTCTTCACGGGGGGAAAGCCCCCTCCTGGCTTTTTCAGAGGATGAAAAAATTAGCTCGCGAAATTACCATCTCCATAGTAGATGAATGGGGCACTGATGAAATGTTAACCAGACTATCTGATCCCTTTTGGTTTCAAGCCTTTGGTTGTGTTCTAGGATTTGATTGGCATAGCAGTGGCCTTACCACTACTGTCTGCGGTGCTTTAAAAGAAGGGGTACGCGGGTTAGAAAGCGAGCTTGGTTTTTTTGTTGCAGGAGGAAAAGGAAAGGCATCCCTGAAAACCCCTTCTCAAATCGAGCAGTACTGTCATGATCTATCGATGGATGCTGATAATCTCATCTATTCAAGTAAAATGTCTGCCAAAATCGACAATACTGCCATACAAGATGGATATCAGCTCTACCACCATACCTTTTTATTCACCAAGGCTGGCAAATGGTCCGTAATCCAACAAGGTATGAACGCAGACAACCGTTATGCCAGGAGATATCACTGGAACAGTGAAGGGGTAAAAAACTTTGTTTGTGAACCTCACCAGGCTATCTGCTGTGATATGAAGGGTAAAAGCCTTAACATGGTAGCCCAAGAAAGTGAGAAAACACGCCAGGTAGCAACAATCCTTTCCAAAGAGAAACCAGAAAAAATAGTTTCAGAAATCAAAAAAGTTGAACAGTTAATTCTTCCCAAACGTCACGATATAAAACCGCTG
>JAZFSJ010000126.1:0-4808 GCA_036446115.1 Thermodesulfobacteriota bacterium
CGAAAGGGCAATTTCAAAGGACTTACAATATACTACCATGATGCATGTGATTTAAACATAAAACAAATATGGATGCAATCGGACAATTTCTGATTTTTGGGGTAATAATTTCTGTTTTTTGACTTCAAAAATTCTGATACTTTCGGGATATAATCAACATTTTTTGGTCTGCACCAGGATAAAAAAGTCTACCTTTCTTGATAATCAGGTAAAAGGCCCCTGGCGAACACCTCCCAAAAGGCTAAAAATGGTTATAAATACTAATCACTTGGGATCAAATCTATTGGACATGGCATGGAACCGAAGGTTTTCTGGGATAATATACCAGGGACGGAGGGAGATCATAGTGATGGTTTATTTCGGGAAATCTTCTACATGCCTTGATCCCGATGGGTGCCTGGTGCGAGGCAGTAAGATGATGAATCTGTTTTGCAACTAAAAAATAAAAAAGGGGGAACGGGTGCGGAAACAAAGCCAGGTGGCATCATCATGGTGGTACAATGTCAAAAGGTAAGTTTTTTGTAACAGGAGAGGTGTTTCTTCTTGACATTGGCCTTTTACTGGGTGACATAGTGTTGAAAACAGCTTTTACATACCTTACGAATGGTAGTATAAATTCAAACTGCAACTTGCAGCGCGTTAACCATCACGCATTTTTAACTTTGCATCAATCAACTGTTTGTGGGTTAACTTGAGTAGGTTGGAGAGTTTGTGGGCTAAATGGTCTTCATATTTATCCAGTTTCCCATCAGCATAGATCACTTTCCACACCATCTCTATAATCTTAATCTTCTCTTCAATTGAATAGTGCTCATTAACCAGGTTGGTAAATTGCCATAAGTCGATGCTCTCTTCCCTTTCCTTATCTGACAGTTCCATCAATTCCTTAGCATATTCATCAGAGAGTTCAAAATCCCTCTCTAAGATCTGGACAATATTATCCCTCTCAATATCGCTGAATTCATCATCAGAATTTGCCACCTCAAGCAGGAGGGCGCACGTTGCGACCTGAATCCTCTCAGCCCTATCCTCTTCCTTAATTTCTGTTTTATCCGGTACAGCATCTTGTTGAAAAAACTTTTTCATCACACCAAGCATAATTATCTCCTATTGCTACGAATTTCATTAAATGTCTTTATGCAACGGACCTCCATTAAATCAAACTTCACCCGATAATGTCAAAGCAATTTTCAAGTTGATTAAAGGAAGTAAGTGAAAGTGTAACATTTGGGCTTGATTTGTATCATATGAAATTATATAAAAATCTTTGAAGCTTTCACCGCAGAGATCGCTGAGATCGCAGAGATGAATAAAGCAGAAAGACTTAACAAGATAACAGAAACAATTAAAAATCCTATAAAGCTTTCACCGCAGAGATCGCTGAGATCGCAGAGATGAATAAGGTAGAAAGACTTAACAAGATAACAGAAACAATTATTGGTGTGGCTATTAATGTTCACCGTGCATTGGGGCCAGGACTACTTGAATCCGCTTATGAAGCATGCATGGTATATGATCTTGCACAAGCAGGCTTAAAAATAGAGCAACAGAAACCGCTTCCTATTGTCTATCGAGGGGTAAAGCTGGAATGCGCTTATCGCCTGGATTTGATGGTAGAAAATGACGTCATTGTAGAAATAAAATCAGTAGAAAAGCTCCTGCCAATTCATCAAGCGCAATTGATGTCTTATTTGAAATTGTCTGATTGTAAAGTAGGATTACTAATAAACTTTAATGTTAAAATATTAAGAAACGGCATCAAGAGAGTAGTTAATAATTTCCCTGATACTCAGACATGAAATTTTTTTCTAACCTCAGAGAACGCTGAGACCGCAGAAATAAATAAATAAAAAACCCTTATTAAAACTCTGTGTGCTCCGCGTTCTCCGCGGTAAAAAAAACTATGAACCTATCTCCCATCGACCTTTCCATCATTGCCGGCTATTTCCTCTTCATTATCATCTTAGGTATCTGGTATGGACGGAAAGAAGAAAGTCTGGAAGACTACTTTCTGGGAGGGCGCAGGGTAGCCTGGGTCGCCGTACTGCTCTCTATCGTGGCAACAGAGACCAGCGCTCTGACCTTTATCGGTACTCCCGCCTTTGCCTATAACCACAACTGGACTTATATCCAGCTCTTAATAGGTACCATTTTAGCCCGCTTCATTATCGCCGGACTCTTCATAGACAAATTCTATCAGTATAAAGTATACACCGTATACGAGTACCTCTCTAAAAGGTTTGGAACAGGCAGTAAAAACTGGTGCAGCATCGTCTTTCTCATAACCAGAATTTTAGCCAGCGGGGTAAGGCTTTTCGGTGCATCCATCATCGTCTCAGTTACCACGGGTCTTTCACCTCTCACCTCCATCATTATCATTGCAACCGCAGCAGTCCTCTACACGGTCATTGGCGGGATAAAAGCGGTGATATGGACCGATGTGTGCCAGGCCATTATGCTCTTCGGAGGCGGGTTAATCGCACTCATTTTTATCTTGCGCGATATCCCGAACGGCTTGCAGGAAGTCATAAACACAACTCTCGAGCTGTCTAAATTTAAGTTTCTCGATTTCTCTCTTAGTTATAAAGCAGCCTATACCATCTGGGCGGGAATTGTTGGAAGTACCTTCTTAACTCTGGCAACCCACGGGACAGATCAGGATCTGGTACAAAGGATGCTCACGGCAAGAGATCATGTCCGGAGCAAGAGGGCACTGATTCTGTCCGGATTTGCTGACATTCCCATCGTCATTCTCTTCCTCGCCATCGGCTCCCTCCTTTTCACCTACTATCAGGCTGTACCTACTCCGGGACTTCCTGAGAAAGCAGATGATATTTTTCCCTACTACATTATACATAATCTACCAAAGGGAGTTACCGGTCTTCTTATCGCCAGTGTCTTTGCGGCTGCCATGTCAAGTATCGACTCGGCGCTCAATGCACTTTCCACAACCTGGATCAATGACTTTTATCGTCCCTATATAAAAAAAGAGGCATCTGAGCGCCACTATCTCACCATGGCTAAATTCTTCACCGTGCTCTTTGGTCTCTTTCTAATTCTTATTGCCTTTCTTTCCAAAGGCACTGAGCAGGTACTCATCCTTGGTCTTAAGATTGGCACTTTTACCTATGGGGCCTTGCTGGGGGTGTTTCTCCTGGGATTCTTAACCAAACGAGGAAATGACAAAGGAAACGCGATAAGCATTGTAGTCAGTATCGGTGCCATACTCTTGATAGAATTATATACAGAAGTTGCCTGGGTATGGTATGTTATGATAGGAACCTTAATTACCTTCTCTGTGGGCTATCTTTTCCCTTCAAAGAAATAGCCATAGAAATATTCGAAATAAAAAAATTGAGCAATTTGAAACTTAGTGAGTGGATAATCGATCTTCTGGATGTTAGATTATGATACTGGATTTTTTATCCAGCATCAAGCAACCAGTATCCAGTATCGTTTCTTGAATGCTCCAATTAATATTACAGCAAACAAAACTATTGGCAATAAAAAGGCATCCAAAAGCACTCATCATATGGACATCAAAGAAAAAGTTGGTCAGAGATTAATGATGGGCATCAATGGTAAAACCATTGACAGCGAAACCAAAGAGCACCTCCTCGCCATAAAGCCTGGCTCCGTCATCCTTTTCAGCAGAAATATCTCTTCTGCCGAACAGGTACAAGCGCTCATTTCTCAAATCAACGAACTTCTACCTTCGCCTCCTCTCATTGCCATCGATCAGGAAGGAGGACGTGTCATCCGGTTTACCAAAGACATAACCGTATTTCCGGGGAATATGGCGCTGGGTGCCGCAGACTCACCCGACCTGGCCTATCAGCAGGGATTACTGTCCGCCTATCAGCTTAAGAAGCTAGGGATCAATCTCAACCTGTCACCCGTGGTTGACGTGATCACCTCACATCGCAACCCCGGCATTACTATCCGTTCCTTTGGTGATGATCCACTGAGGGTTTCGGAGCTGGCTGTGGCATTTATCCAGGGAACACAAGAAATGGGAGTAGCTGCCGTTGCAAAACACTTTCCAGGAAAAGGTGCCGCGGAAGTAGATGCCCACATCGATCTTCCTACTATTACCATTCCCAAAAACACGTTTGAAAAAACCCATATCTTCCCTTTCAGGCAAGCGACAGAAAACGGCGTAATGGGAATTATGTCTACCCACATCCACTGCCCGGAACTAGACAGCGAAGGACCCTACCCCGCTACCCTCTCCCAAAAGATCGTCAAGGACTTTATCAGAACAGACCTTAACTATAACGGCGTCATCTTTTCAGACGACATGGAAATGGGCGCTATCATTAAACACTACCCCATCGAAGACGCCTGTCTTAAGGCAACGCTGGCAGGGCATGATATGCTGCTTATCTGCAGCAACTATCAACACCAAAAAAAGGGTTTTGAGGCACTGGTAAATGGTTATGACAGCTCATCACTTTCGGCAGAAGAGCTCGGCGCTAGCGTGGAGAGAATCAGGAATATAAAAAACTTCTGCAGCAATAACACCCCCCTTCACCAGCACAATACCACACACAACCCGGAAGACATCGCTCAGCAGATCGCTCAAAAATCAATTACCATTATCTCTGATGATAAACACCTGCTCCCCACCGACAGAAAAAAGGTAAAGGACATTCTTCTCCTCATCCCTGATCTATCAGTGCTGCCAGCACTGGAAGAAGGCTATGAACCCACAGAAGAGCACTTTCTTATAAAAGAATGCACGCACCACTTTAGCGGTAAACTCGTCTTCAACTTCTTTTCCTTAAATCCAGGCCCTGAAGAAATTG
>JAZFSJ010000127.1:0-4495 GCA_036446115.1 Thermodesulfobacteriota bacterium
TTTAGGCCTTTTTCTTTCTGTGGCTGCTGCGATGCTAATTACCCGCAACATCTCCGGGGCCGTTAAAAAATTGAGCCTTGCCACGGAGAAAATATCCAAAGGTGAATTTGATTACACCCCGGATATAAAAAATAATGATGAATTAGGAAACCTATCTGACGCATTCATTAAGATGGCAAATCGCCTTAAGCAGCTTGAGGTGATGAGTCTGGACACTAGCCCCCTTACAAGACTTCCTGGCGGTGTTTCAATTGAAAAGACAATGCAGGAGCATATAGGGTTGGGTGATCGCACTGCGTTTTGCTTACTTGACATTGATAATTTTAAAGCATACAATGATTATTATGGATATGCCAATGGCAATGAGCTCATCAAAGCGACTGCTGAAATTATTGGAGAAGCTGTGGCCAAATTCGGCTCAGCCGATGACTTCGTCGGTCATATCGGCGGGGATGACTTTGTGGTAATTACGAAACCGGACTCATATAAGAAAATCTGTACTGCTATCACTGGTAATTTTGATAAGGCTGTTCCGGACTTTTACGATGACAAGGTCAGAAAGTGCGGTTATATCGTCAGCGAGAATCGAGAGGGAGAACAGGCCTCCTTTCCTATAGCTTCCCTTTCCATTGCTGTTGTGACCAATTCCAAGCGCGAACTCTCCAACTATGTGGAGTTTGGAGAGGTTGCCGCAGAAATGAAGAAATATGCAAAATCAATTTCTGGAAGTGTTTGCGTAGTCGATAAGCGCACGAAAAACACTTCAAAGGCAGAGTATCAGATAGAGATGAATAGTCTTTCACTCAGTGTGGGGGAGGAAAAAAAGGCAATAAATGCTTAGAGTTATTGTCACATTTTGTGTTTGACGTTAGGCGGCATCCTCTTCAATACCATCAATCAACTTTCTTCCTTTTATTATTTTTGACAATTGATTCACACCATTTATTATCTGCCACCGTTTCTCTGCACACCTGCATAATTGAAATGCCATCTGCCCACAGGTACACATACCGCTTCCCTCTCAAATCCCGCTTCTGCCATAACTCCAGATCTTTCCTCCACTTCTCTTTCAGCCGTCCTATGGTCCCCGCTGAGAGCCCCCGTGGAGATCCCTTTTAACTACAACCACAGTAACAACTCTTCTATGCTTCGTGTCCGTCTTAAATGCGGGAGGAGAAGTGCAGATCGGAATCTAATGGGCTTGCCCTCTGTGTCTCGATCTCTGCTCCGTGGTACCCGTGCTGCTACCTGACCAACACCTGTCTGAATCTCTCGCTCTGGATATTTCTATGAGGTGATCATGAAAATTTCCTTCTGGCTTTTTAAAGCTGATTATGTTATCGTTTTTCATGGTGTATCCTCCTTTTAAATGAGTTTAATTGCCGGGTGATTGTGTGATGGCTTTCACTCGGAGGATACACCGCTTAACCTCTTAAACACAACTTCTGATTATAACCCAAATGGTTAATAAGATATCCAAGATGAACCTGATAATAGTATTGTTATTCTGTGGGCTTGTACTTTTAGTCACGGGTTGTACTCCTATACTCCAAATTTTCAAGCAGACCCCAGAACCAGAAGCATTTACTCCTAACCTAAAGCCTGATGAATATAGCACGGAAATTGTGAAGCTTAAAAAAGTTATTAAGAGCCATCCCGAACAGTCCGAAAGGATAAAAGCCAGTTTTCATCTCGCGAGTCTGTATTCAAGTTATAAAAATCCCCAAAAAGATTATAAAAAGGCACTTGAACAGCTCAATCTCTATATCTCTCTTAATCCAAAAGCCGCAAAGCAGTATGACGTTCAAAACCGGCTGAGTCTCCTAAGGGAGATCACCAGATTATCTGGAAAAAACATGGAACGAAAGCAGGCGATCGAAAAGCTGAAACAGACGATCAAAGAGCTGAAACAGACGATCGAAGAGCTGAAACACCTTGATCGCCAGCTTGAACAAAAACGGGAAAGATACCGGTAATCACAGGTTACAACTCAAGCAGCCAGCATACACCGTAGTGAACAGATGGTGCACTACTATGGATACTATAGTAATGTTTTAAGATGGCAGGGCCATTTTTGCTCTGCCTTTTTCTTTGATATGTCTATATTTTGTATCTCCCCATTGTACCTAAAAACTTTAACATAGTACCATTAAGGACACCAACCAGGAAGCCGAAATAGTTGATATTACCAAAGTCCAAACTGAAATTTATCTGAAGGTGACTTCTGCTTATGGCAAGAAACTCATACTTTCAGACTATTGATTCATAACACAAGATATAGGGATTGATACTCGGCAAGTATTGTCTATTCCATTTTTCCCTCAGATGACCCCTCAGTAGTGTTGCTGGACGGTTTTCATTGACAATAAAGGGGATTTATGTTTTAAGTGTACTATCAATAAAATATTAACCATAGTTATTATTTGGCGGAGCAAATCTATGGAAACGATAACCCTACTTTTTCAGGTATAGTTCTGAGAAAATGGGTTTTTTTATCTTTGTTAACTGAATGTAGGAAAGGAGGGAGTAAGAATGAAAAAGAAAAAAGTTTTCCGATATGCAGCGTTCTGCTTCACATTATTGTTTCTCATGGTTCCTGACGTCAGTGCGGAATGGGGAGATATGGAAGTCCTAGAGTATAGTTTTGATATTGGTGCCACTCCCCGCAGTCAGTGGTATCCCCATCTGGACATCAACCCGATTGATAACGAATTTATGGTGGTCTGGCGTACGAGCGGGATTCTTAGAGATGACTGTGATCCTGGTGATGAGTATGAGTGTTCCAATAGTTTTCAAACCCTCGACGGCCAGAGGGTCTCGCCATACGGTGCACTCCTGGGGGATTCCCTTCAGTGGAGCCCAGCTGAACTGGGATTAAAAATGATACCCAGGATTGCTCATAACGTTTTTACCAACGAGTACATTATAGGTTTTTCCAAAGGAACATCGTATGCCGAAACGGAAATATACATATCCAGGGTAGGCAGTGCTGGAAACATTTTGTCCGGGACTGAAAGATTGTATGAAGGAGAGGGAGCAGCCCATATGTATATCATCTTCAATCCTTTGAGACAAGAGTATCTGGTGATGTACAATAATAGAAACATTTTTAATGAGTATCAAAATAATGTTGGTTTCATTTTAAATGAGGATGGAAGACCGATCCATGGGCCATTTCCGGTTGGCAACCAGGAGGGAGATTTTTACGCCCCCTATGGCGCCCATAACCCGACTAATGATACCTATTTCGTTGTCTGGGAGGACTTCAGGAACGTATCTGACTGGATGTATGATCCGTGTGATGTTTATGGGGCGCTGCTGGACGCCGACGGTAATATGATTGCTGAAATCCCTGTAATGGATGACTATGACACACCAAACGTCGCAGATCAGAGAGTTCCGGTTCCTTGCTACAATCCGGATAAGAATGAATTTCTTGTCGCCTGGCGAGATGACAGGCCCCCGCTCGATAACTATGGGATAATGGGAAGAATTGTTGGGCCGGATGGAACTCTTAAGGGATCAGAGTTTGTTATGCTCGATCCTCCAGGAATGCAGGGTACCATTGAAATGCACTATCTCGAAGAGGAGAAGAAGTATTTTTCTGTCTGGACTGATACCCGAAATGCGAGCGACCCTGGGCTGTACTATTTTCTTTCAGACGAAGCTGATATTTATGGAAGATGGCTGGATGACACGGGGAAACCAATAGGGGATGAAATTACTATCTGTGATGAACCCAATGTTCAAATGCACCCTGAAATGGCTTACAATCCGGTGATGAAAAGATTTCTCATTACATGGTATGACTGGAATGCACCGAACGATTATGGTGTTTTAGAAGAAATAGTGCATATAGGATCGGATGTTCCTGCGGATGTGAGGGGCACAATCTACGGGATACCTTCCTTCCTCTCTGGTCGCGTTGTTGAGAAGGGAACAGCGAACCCAGTAGAAGGTGCCTGGACGCTAGTAATTGGACCTTCACTTCCTTCATTAAAAAAAACTAATGTAGGTGGCTGGTTTAATATAAAGAAGAACTCCCAGTCAACGGGAACATACCGGATTATAGCATTCAAGCTGGGTTATGGCATGGCCACACAGACGGTAAATTATGAGGGTGTCCCGCTAAAAGAGACGATAGAATTGGGAAAGTGATGATAAAGATGACCATAGAAAAGCTGTAGCAATTATCACCCGGATGGTAAGCACCATACCGAAGGCAGGAGTCAGAAATGACTCCTGCTTTTTCCTTTAGTACGTCTATATATTGTTGTTCTCGCTTGTTCACTAAAACTTTATCATTCTGCTATGCTTATCAATAATTGAAAAGCCAAAATATTTGATACTAGCAACAGTACCATACGATACATTTCAATTCCAAGCGACTATTGATTTTGGCAAGAAACGTTGATAATTCGCAAACCACACTATAAAACCTGTAGCCCCAAAAGCTGTTTTATCCGCGCAGCACTCGGGTAATATCTTCGATCAG
>JAZFSJ010000128.1:0-16320 GCA_036446115.1 Thermodesulfobacteriota bacterium
AATAGTTCATTTAATATTTTAGAATTGGGGACAGGAAGTGGTATTATTGCAGTGACTCTAGCTGAAAAAATAGAGACTGCCGACATTATAGCGACAGATATTTCACATAAGATTGTGGAGGTGGCAAGAAATAACGCAAAATTGCAAAAAGTAAAAAGAAAAATAAATTTTCTTGTCGCTAAAAATTTAGAAGCCTTAAAAGAGAGGGAAAGCTCGTTTGATCTTATTGTTTCAAATCCACCGTATATTTCTGTTTCGGATTGGGAGAAAGTACAGCCTGAAATAAAAGAATATGAACCTTTTGACGCTCTAGTCGCGGGAGAAGACGGACTGGACTTTTATCGAAAAATTATCCCTGATATAAGTAAGTTCTTGACGCATAACGGTTGGTTGATAGTGGAAATAGGTATGGGACAAGCAGATGCAGTTAAGGAAATGATTAAAAAAACAGGTAAGTTTAAAAGATTAGAGGTAGTTAATGACCTTTCAAAAATTCCCAGGGTGCTTAAAGCAAAAAAAGGATACCATAAATATATTTAGGAGTTTCATAATTTAATACGCTAAAATGTTCACTATGTATGAATAGTGATAAGTGTTCAAATTTATTTTGATTTTAATTACTTCTTTTGTTAGGATTAGAGTGATGACTCAATTTTCATGCTATAGGTGAAGCAATAAAGAAAGTCAGGTAAAGAGTGAAATGAAAAAACTGATAATCCGTGGTGGAAGAAAGCTCAAAGGAGAGGTGAAAATAAGCGGTGCAAAAAATGCAGCTCTTCCTTTAATGGCGGCCACATTGTTAACTGAAGGGAAAAATAGTTTTTCAAATATTCCACAACTCAGAGATATTAGAACATTTGCAGAGCTGATGAGGAAATTGGGCGTTGAAATAAAAGGGAAGAGTGCGCTGCAGATAGACGCCTCTCGATTAAATTCATATGAGGCGCCCTATGAGTTAGTAAAGACTATGAGGGCCTCCGTATTGGTGTTGGGGCCATTAGTAGCAAGGATGGGTAAAGCCAGGGTATCTCTTCCGGGTGGTTGCGCAATAGGTCCACGCCCGGTTGATCTGCACTTAAAAGCTCTGGAGAGTATGGGAGTTAAAATAAAACTGGAAAAAGGGTATATCGTTGCAGAATGCAGAAAATTAAAAGGGGCAAAAATCTATTTTGATGTTTCTACGGTAACGGGCACTGAAAATATCATGTTGGCAGCTACTTTAGCGAAGGGGACAACTGTGATAAAAAACGCTGCCAAAGAGCCTGAGGTAGAAGAATTGGCTCGTGTGCTCAATATAATGGGAGCAAAAATAGAAGGTGCCGGAAATGATGTTATCACTATAGAGGGTGTCAAAAAATTGAAGTCGATCAACCATACTATCATACCTGATCGCATAGAAGCAGGCACCTACATGATTGCTGCTGGAATCACTCAGGGTGATATTACCCTTCTCAATTGCAATCTAAACCATCTCAATGCCTTGATAGAGAAGTTGGAGGAAATCGGTTTAGAAGTAAAAAATGTGAAAAGGGGGCTGCGCGTTATAGGCCATGCACCATTAAAAAATACAGATGTCAAAACGCTCCCCTATCCGGGGTTTCCCACAGATATGCAAGCCCAAATGATGGCCCTATTATGCCTGTCTAATGGTTCGAGCATAATTTCTGAAACTATTTTTGAAGACCGTTTTATGCATGTAGGAGAACTTAAAAGAATGGGGGCAGATATACGGCTTGAGAGAAACAGTGCCGTTGTTAATGGGGTTAAAAAATTAAAGGGAGCACCGGTAATGGCGACCGATTTAAGAGCAAGTGCATCGTTGGTCCTTGCGGGATTGGCTGCCCGTGGAATAACTGAAGTGAGCAGGATCTACCACTTGGATAGAGGATATGAACTGATGGAAGAAAAATTATCACGGCTCGGGGCTAATATTAAAAGGGTTGGAGAATAAGATGGAGAAAATGAATAAGTTAAAAGTACTACGCACTAAGGATGCTGACTTTGAAGAAGAATTTAAAAAAATTCTTTTTCGAAGAGAAGAAGTTAGTGCTGAGATTGAGAAACTCGTTAAAGATATCTTGCGAGATGTTAAGAAAAGGGGAGATCAGGCATTATTTGAATATACAGAAAAGTTTGATCAGACTAAACTTGATTCAGTTTCGGCAGTGGTGAGTGGTGAAGAGATAGAAAAAGCGTACGATAAGGTTAGTAAACAGGAAATAGATGCCCTCCGGTTAGCAGCTGCCAGGATTGAAAAATTCCATCAAAAGAAAATAAATCAAATAACCATTAAAGGAGAAAAGGGGGAGTACTTAGCAGAAATAGTTAGCCCTTTAAATAAGGTTGGCCTGTATGTTCCAGGGGGCAAAGCTGCTTATCCTTCATCTGTCTTGATGAGTGCTATTCCTGCACGTGTTGCGGGAGTTAAAGAGATCGTTATGGTATCTCCCACTGTTTCTCCCCATGTGCTTGCTGCTGCAAAGATTGCTGGAGTAAGCCATATTTACCGGATAGGGGGTGCGCAGGCAATAGCTGCTCTTACCTATGGGACAGAAAGCATTGAGGGAGTGGATAAAATCGTAGGTCCTGGGAATATTTACGTAGAGACTGCTAAGCGCTTAGTCTATGGTGAAGTAGGTTTGGATATGGTTGCAGGTCCCAGCGAAGTAGTGGTGATAGCTGATAATTCCGGAGTGCCTTCCTTTGCAGCAGCCGACCTGCTTGCCCAAGCAGAACATGATGAAGATGCGCGTCCTATCTTGATTACTCTCACTGAATATTTTCTTCAAGAAGCATACAAAGAGATTATATCACAACTAGGTGATTTAGCCCGTAAGGGTATTGCTGAAAGATCGATTGAAAAACAAGGGGCAATAATTTTGGCCTGTGATATTAATGAGGCAACCGAGCTTGCCAACAGGATCGCCCCTGAGCATTTGGTACTTATGGTAGACAAGCCGGACAAAGCGCTTAAAAAGATTAACTGCGCTGGTGCAGTGTTTCTTGGAAACTATACACCTGTGACGGTAGGTGATTATATGGCAGGGCCCAGTCACATATTACCAACCGCAGGAACAGCCAGGTTCTTTTCACCCTTGGGAGTAGAGGATTTTGTTAAAAGGATGAGTGTGATTTCTTTTTCTAAAGAGTCTTTAAAAGATATTGAAAATGAAGTGAGAAGATTGGCTCTTTTAGAAGGATTTGATGCTCATGCAAAAGCTGTCGAAAAAAGAACAAAATTCTAGTTAAAAGACGAAATAGGAAAAACCTTCGAAATGGGTGTTTCTAAATTACTTGACATTGTAGGGCAAATATCCTAACTATTAATTAAAGTGAGTATGATTCACCGAACCATTTGCCCTAAAGAAGAAATTCCAAGGGGAATGGTCGATAGGGTATAGCTTGAAAAGGCTATGCCTCCCGTGTTTGGAAAGGAAAACATATGTAGTAATGTATTTAATCCAACACCAAATATGGTAGTTGGATTTTTTGATTTAAAGAATAAAAAAATAGGGATTACTATCACCTAATGAAAAAATTAGTAGATAACTATAAGCGACATATTAATTACTTACGGGTATCTATTACTGATCGATGTAATCTCAGGTGTACTTACTGTATGCCCTTTGAAGGGGTTGTGCCTCTCACACATGAAGATGTGTTAAGCTATGAAGAGATTTTGCGCATAGCCAAGATTGCAGTAAAGGAAGGTATCACAAAAATCAGAATAACAGGAGGTGAACCGCTAGTAAGGAAGGGTATTGTTAACCTTGTAAGCTGGTTATCACGGCTAGAAGGGATAGAAGATCTCTCTATGACCACTAATGGTATTTTGCTTTCTGAATTTGCCGGCCAGCTATATGAGGCAGGACTCAAGAGAGTAAATGTAAGTATGGATTCTTTAAACCCTGAACTTTTTAAGGATATTACCAGAGGAGGGGAACTCTCACGAGTGTGGCAGGGGATAGAAAAGGCTTCAGAGGTAGGTTTGAATCCAATCAAGATTAATATTGTTGCGGTAAAGGGGCTTAATGAAGACGAGATTTTAGATTTTGCACGGCTTACTTTAGAACATAATTACCAGATAAGGTTTATTGAATTCATGCCAGTTGGACCTGAAAATGGCTGGCATCAGGATAAATACTTAAGTTGTATGGTTATAAGAGGAATTATTGCAAAAAGATATAAGATTGAGCCAGTAGCTGAAAAGATACCCACCGGTGGTCCGGCCAGCCTTTATAGATTAGAAGGGGCAAAGGGTGCAGTAGGATTTATTAATGCGATTAGCAGCCATTTTTGTTCTAGCTGCAATAGGTTAAGACTAACAGCAGATGGGAAGATACGTCCCTGCCTTTTTTCTGATGAGGAGATTGATATGAAGGTGGCGTTAAGGCGTGGTGATAGTGACGGGGAATTAACCGCATTACTCCATTCTGCAATCTTTAATAAACCCATAGGTCATACCATTACGGAGCCTGCTTTCAGAAAGTGTGCACGTGAGATGATAAAAATAGGAGGTTAAGACACAGGTGTTTAGAGCAAACAACAAAGGAAGCACGGAAGTGCTAGTGTTTCCTTTTGCGACCCCGTGCGAAGCGCGGGGTTTTCAAAGTAAACAGTCAACGAAATGCTAAATAACCTTTCCTTTTATACTAATCTTAACGACAGGTCTTTTTTCATAATTGGTGTGAATTTCTAAAGTCTCTGTAATTAAACCCTTATCTAGCTTATCTTTGTCTAGGGTAACGGCAATACTATATCTTTTCCCCTCTTCCTTAGTTTCTATTTTGGCATGAATAAAATCACTACCAGGAATTACCTTCATTATTTTAAGGGGATCGCCTCTTTGCTTACTTACTGTGAGATGTTTCGTGAGATGGAGTCTCGCCGGTGGTTTGCCTGATACTGGCGTGATGGAAATTTTGCCGAAATGAAGGGTTGAGGGAGAAATTGTTAACTCATCTCTGAAATTAATACTAACACTTATTTCAAGATTAGGTTTCTTTTCGCTGTTTGTGGTTATTTTAATCTTACCACTTGACCTTCCTTTGAGTTCTTTATTAGTCTTCACCATCAGCTCAAATTCTTTTCCCGCAACGATGGGTTTTAAATCATATTCGATTTTATCATCCATAGTTGATTCTATATTGGTCAATTTTAGTTGGGACTCCTGGTGATTAATTATTTTTAAACTCTTGCTAATAATATCTCCCTCGTACCCGGTTAAGTAAAGTCTGTTTGAAGGCTTAACACTGATATACTTTTTAACCTCTCCTTTTAGCTTAATTCTTAGTTTAGGATTTTTGGGGTCGTTGGACTTAATAGTTGCTGATTTTGCAAACTTTCCACTCATATTTTTGGTTTTTACTGAAAGTGTGACTTTACCCTCCTGACCAGGAGGAATGACCTTATCGAAGCTGGCCACAGAACAGCCTCACCCAGGTTTTACACTTTGTATGCGTAACTCACCTTTACCTTTGTTTTTAACGGCAAAGGTGTGGGTTACCACATTACCCTCGTAGACAGCACCGCTATCATGCTCCTTAGTTTCAAGGAATATCTCAGGCAGTGGTTCATCCGATTCTTTAGGCGGTTGCTTTTTTTCAGCAGGTGGTGTTTTTGAAACGGTGGCTTTTTCTTGAGATGCGGAGAAAGTAGCATTTTGTGTCCCTAAGTAAAAAGAAACCATCAAAAAGAATAATCCCCATTTGAAGAAAACTGAACTTTTCACACTTGCCTCCTTTCAAATTATCAGTGTTAAGTTAAGTAACCTAAATTTCTTAACTTTCCTTTAATCGTTTCAATTTCTCTTTTAGTAGGTTGATTTCCTGTATCTAGGGTGCTATTTGAGGCAATATCCCGCAGGATATAGACAATAAAATCATTAACCGAATTAAAGCCTGAATCATCAATCAATGACTTTAAGCTATTATATAATGGCCTGGGAATTTTGATAGTGACTTTATTATCCCGTGTATCAGTCATGTTTTACTCAAAGGCGTTACATAAAGTACCATATAATACAATGTGTTATAAATATTCCCCTATAATTTACGTCTATTTTAAACTTTGAAATATTACAAAGAAAGTAACACATCTGTTAGTATATTTAACGAATCAAAGTTGTACTATGTTTCAATAAGATCAGAAAAATATTAGTAAGTATACCTCTGATTTTTAAAAATGTCAAAATTTTAATCTAAAATCAAAATCTAGGAATTTTTGCACTCTGTTATCATTAGGCATTAAAATTTAAAAAATTAGCAATAATTAATTTGACAAATTATGAATAAATAAGCTATATCTATTAGCTTATTATAGCAAGAATAATAGGATTTATGTCTCATTTCAGTCGTGGCTTTCCATGCTTGAATGAGCTGATTATAAAAAATCCCATCATTTGCTGGGTTATATACCCAAATTCTTGAAAGGGAGGTGAAGTTTAGCTGTTCTTGTTGATGATGGGATGTATGAATTTTAACCACATAAATAAAAGAAAGGGGTACTATCTATGGAAAAGGTACTTATTTATGATCAAGAGAAATGTGTTGGATGCCGCAGTTGTGTAGTGGGATGTTCTCTTTATCATGATGGAGAGTGCAGTAAGATACTTTCACGAGTTAACATTGTGAGAAATGAGCGTTACGGTGAAAGCTTTGTCGCGGGCTGCGATCTATGTACAGAGCCACCCTGTGCTGCGGTATGTCCAACGGGGGCATGTGCTGTAGATCCTATGATGGGCATTGCAAAGATTGATCCGAATGTATGTATCGGCTGCAAAGAATGTATGATCCACTGTCCTTTTGGAGCAGTAAAAATACATCCCAAGACCAAAAAGGCATTCAAGTGCGACCTCTGTGAGGGTCGCGAAGAGGGACCGGTATGTGCTGATTGGTGTCCCAGTGGTGCTATTACCTGGGGTGACCCGGATCTTGCGGTTAAGGCAAAAAAGAGATCTAAATTGCAGGAAAGAATAAATGCCGCTACAATGGCAAAGGAGGTGAGTTGATATGGATGGATGGACTGGACAAAGATTAAGAGTTGATCTTACCAAAGGTAAAATTATCAAGGAACCATTAACCCTCGAATACCGCAAAAAGTGGATCGGTGGTCGTGGTTTCAATTCAGATGTTATCTACAATGAGGTTCCCCCGGAAATGAGTCCTTTTGATCCCAGAACCAGAGTCTGTTTTGGGGTGGGTCCAATGAACGGTACGGCTGCACCATCTACCGGACGTGTGACCGTTACCTGTAAATCTCCATTAACCGGTGGCTTCGGTGACTCCAATATGGGGGGTCACTGGGGGGCCGAAATAAAACATGCAGGATACGATCAAATCATCATACAGGGAAAGGCTAAAAAACCGGTCTATATCTGGATTGATGACGACAAGGTGGAAATAAGAGATGCATCCCATCTGTGGGGTAAATTTCCCAGAGATGCCGATAGCATGATTAAAGAAGAGCTAAAGGATGAAGATATCCATATCATGCTCATTGGTCCTGCTGGAGAAAACATGGTGCGTTTTGCCTGTACCTTTAATGATGTATGGAGAGCAGCAGGGAGGACCGGAACAGGTGCGGTTATCGGTTCTAAAAATCTTAAAGGCATTGCAACCAGAGGTTCAGGCAGTGTAAAAATTTCCAGACCGAAGGAGTTTATGGAAATTTGTGATAAATTAAGGCAGAAGTTTAAAAACGATCCCATGAAAATAGGGCTTTACGAGCTGGGAAGCTTGTGTTTGATCAATTTTGCTAATAAAGATGGATGGCTACCCTGGAAAAACTTTCAAGGAGGAGGCACCCCATTGGCCAATAATATGTCGGGTGAAACACATGCTAAAACCGTTCTTAAGCACCGGGAAGGTTGTTATGCCTGTCCTATCAGTTGTGGGCGGTTTACCGAAATAAAAGAAGGCCGCTGGGCGGGCGAGCATTTTGGTGGTCCTGAGTACGAGCATGCCGTTCCTACTGGTCCCAGGATTGGTATCATCGAAGATGCCAATGATATCTGGCATAATGCCAGGCTGACCAATGACCTGGGAATGGACGGAATCGAAACAGGCGCCGTTATCTCTACCGCCATGGAGTGGTATCAAAGAGGTCTTATTACCACCAAGGATACTGGAGGATTGGAGCTGGAGTGGGGCAATGAAGATGTAGTTGATCAGCTTATCCAGGATATAGCCTACAGACGTGGTTTTGGAAATATCCTGGCTGAAGGAGGAGACCGTGCATCTGATAAACTTGGCTTAGGTGATGATGGTCATTACTACACCATCACTACTAGAGGAATGTCACTCCCCGGTGATGATCCACGGGGATTGGGTTTCGGCTATGGTCTTTCTTTTGCTGTTGGCACTCGTGGTGGATGTGATCATCTCAGGTCTCTTTGTTGCCTTGAGCTTTCAGGTGCACTCTATCCAGGGCTCAACACTAAATATTTGGGTGATGAGAGACCACAAAAGCCTACTACCACAGCAGGTAAGCCTTATATGGTTTACTATGAGGAGAACCAGAAGGCGGTTGTGGACTGTCTAAACGTCTGTTGCTTTACCACCCATTGGTCATATGCGGTGCTGACGCAGGACCAATTAGACTACTTTAATGCCTGCACCGGTTTAGACATGACTTTAGATGAATTTCTTGAGGTAGGTGAAAGAGTAACCAATCTGGAGAGGGCGTATTGGGCAAGATTAATGTCAGGTGTACGAGAAGACAGGGTGCCTGAGAGGTTTACTAATGAGCCCATGCCTCAGCATGTAGACTATCAAACCAATGTGGGAGCAACCCTGCCGATTGGTGAAATGCTTCCGAAGTACCTGAAGTACAGGGATTACGAGCCGGGCACAGGTTTTCCCAGCGAGAGGAAGCTTAAACAGTTAGGCCTTGGTTATGTCGCTGAAGACATTAAGCCTTTGAGAAAGAAATACATAAGTGAGACTGAGAAGAAGAAGAAGAAGTATTACTATTAATTTCAATTCAAGGAAAAGGAGTGATGGTTATGGCAGTGATGAATAAACAACAAGCTAAAAAGTTAGCGGAGATGAATGACTTCTTCCTGGATCTTCTCAATTTGTTAAAAGAAAAAAAGGTTATCAGCAATCAAGAACACAGAACTTTCCTCTTAACAGGTTATGAGAAGTTGGTTGAACATCTGGGGAAGAAAAAGATTATCTCCCCGGTAGACGCTAAGAAAGCCATGAAGAGCGGGTATACCTCCCTGGTAAGCTCATTGTCGAAATAGGAGATTGCGTACTTGAGAATGTTGAGGGCCTCTCACTTTAATGTGAGAGGCCCTTCTTTGAAGAAGAGGTTTTGAATATGATTGTCAATTTAAGATACTACGGTTTGGTAGCTGCGATTACAAAAAAGTCACAGGATAATATTGAATTGAAAAAGGGTACCACGGTTCAGGGTGCTCTGGATTTGCTGGTAAAAAAATATGGTGATAAATTTAAAAAGGAAGTCTATTTCGAGGCATTTTATGGGGATACAAAAGTAAATACCCCAAATCTTTTTCTCAATAAGGCCAGAATCCAATGGGTACAGGACTATCCTAAAGGTCTGAAGACCCCTCTTAAAGACGGTGATATGCTCTGGATGGGACTTATCATTGGAGGAGGTTAGATAAGAAATTTTGGAATTATTTTAACTACCCCTATCGCAACATTCCATTACCCTATCATTTAAATTAGTATCCAACCGAACTATCTCCCCCGTTAATTCTCACACGTATTTATTTTATTTATTTTTTTGCTTTTTTGTCCGTGTTATGGTAGAAAGCACTCCTGTTATTAACAAGTTATAGATGAGATGCATGGTTTTACCAAGTAAATAATAAATAGATTACAAGGATATGCCTACGGGCATGACCAAAGAGAAGAAAAATGATTTTTAAAATATAAGGGGAGACAAGATGGAGAAATTGTTACTATTTGATGTAGGTAAATGTACGGGATGCAGGACATGTGAAATGGCGTGTTCACTGATTCAAACTGGAATATGTAACCCCGCAAATTCCAGAAGGAGAACACTACATTTTAATGAAGATATCCTGGACGTGTCGATGCAGTGTCAGCAGTGTGATGACCCTGCCTGTATGAATACATGCCCAGCAGAAGCGATATATGTTGATGATAAGACAGGAGCCAAAATAATTAATTATGATAAATGCATAGGGTGCAAGATGTGTAGTATTGCCTGTCCATTTGGAGCAATTTCGGTAGACCCTCTGACTAAGAGAGTAGTAAAGTGCGACATGTGTTCAGGGGATCCCGCATGTGTAAAATTTTGCGCTACCGGTGCTATTGAATATATTACTGCAGATGCCTATGATAAGAAGAGGCAGAGAGAGAGGATTATGCAAATGAAGAAGATTGCAGGAGGAGGTGTGTGATATGTACGGCAGCACAGGAAAACTATTGAGCATTGACCTGAGCACAAAAAGTTATACAACCGAAGATACGAGGCCTTATTTTAAAGAATATTTAGGGGGCAGGGCGCTCAACCACATACTCCTTTTCAGAGATACTGACGTAGCCAGGGTTTCTCCTTTTGATCCTAAAAATGAAATCATTTTCAGTGCAGGTCCCTTATGCGGAACCACATGGCCAAGCGCGGGACGATTACATGCAACATTTATTGCTCCCTTGCCCTATAGCGGGTGGGGAGATTCAAATATAGGTGGAGCAATAGGACCTGAACTCAAGTTTGCCGGTTGGGATACAGTGGTCATTAAAGGTAAGGCTAAAAAACCAACCTATATTTATATTGAAGATGAGCGGATAGAGTTTAAATCGGCTAATGATTTATGGGGAAAAGGTGTAGATGAATCTAATAGCATACTACGCAAGAGACATAGTGGCTCTCAGGCACTACTGATTGGCCCTGCAGGTGAAAATCGTGTACGATTTGCGAGCATAAGAACGCATAGGTCAAACAGTCTGGGAAGATGTGGGGGTGGAGCAGTAATGGGATCAAAATATCTTAAAGGTTTAGTAATAAAAGGCAGCACGGGTGTTAAGATTTATGATCCCGAAAAATTTCTTGATCTCTCAATGAAATGCCAGATGGATCTTATGGATCCGAATTTCGGACCATTGCACAGCCAGAGTAATGCTATCATCTCACAACACGGAACAGCGGGATTTACCAGCATCTTTGCACGGAAGGGCATGACACCTCTTAAGAACTGGAGCCAATGTGGTATCTGGGCAGGTGATGTTGAGCTTACTGAAATGAGGGGTAATAAGTGGTGGAAAAGACAGGATGCCTGCTACAGTTGTCCGGTACATTGTCTTGGTGCATACAAAGTAGAGGATAATAAATCTCCTTCTTCTAGTGGAGGCCCCGGTTATGATTCGCTTGTGGCCTTGGGACGCAATTGTTTGGAGCCAAGGGCTAAAATTGTATTAAAGCTAAATGCTATGTGTAATGATTTAGGGCTTGACCCGGTGGAATTAGGCAACTCCTTCTCTACTATGATGGAATGGTATGAAAAGGGAATTATAGATGAAAAATTTACAGACGGTGTTCCTATGAAATGGGGCAATGGTGAAGGAATGCTTGAATTGGTTGCAAAAATTGCAACAAGGAAAGGTTGTGGAAACAAGCTGGCTGAAGGTCCATACCGGGTTGGTAAAGAACTCGGAAAAGAAGCTCTGAAATGCGTGTACCATCAGAAAGGGATGTGTGCACCGGGATTGGAAACACGATCAGCTATAGGATCCATGCTTGCATCTGCACTCTCACCACGAGGTTCACATCATTTATCAGGATTTCCTACAACGGAGTTATTCAATAGCCCATCTGTAGCAACACGTATATCTGGATTTAGGGAGGCTGGAGATATACGTTCCTATCATCCGGAGGCCAAGGCCAGGCTTGTTCAGTTTTATGAGAACCTTTTTGAACTTCCGGACTCAATGGGTATTTGCAAGTATCCTTTCGGTCACTTTGGTTATTGGCACGACCGCCCAAAAGATATGGAGAAGATGTGGAATTATCTCACTAAAGCACTCTATTATGCCACTGGTGAAAAATTTACAAAAAATGAATTAATGAAAATTGGTGAAAGAGCCTACCAGATTGAAAGAGCAGTCATTGTGCTGAGGGGTATCAGGCGGAAAGACGATATGCCCAACTGGAAATGCCTTAATGAGGAGTGCCCTGGTGAACATCCGGCAGGTCCGGTACCATTACCACCGATTGACCAGGGGAAATATGAAAAGATACTTGATCGTTACTATAAGTTGAGAGGATGGACCAATGAAGGCATTCCCAATAGAAAGAGGCTGAGGGAACTTGATTTGAAAGATGTTGCAGATGCGCTTGAAAGAAAAGTGCTAAAATCTGCAAAACCTAAATCTAATAAACAAAAAAAATCCACTAAAACAAAATCACCAAAAAGAACGTCTGGAAAAAGAGGGAAGTGAATATATTTAGAAATCAATATTATGGATACAACTAGCTAGATACTGCTTGAAAGAATCTTTTCCCGTATTACATATTCCTGATCTTCATGGTTCCATAATTATGGAGGAAAACTATGAGTAAGACATTAGATAAAGTTATTAAAAAATATGAAGGCAAGCCCGGGGCAATCATTTCAGTCCTGGAAGATATCCAGGAGAAAGAAGGGTATTTGCCAAAAGACATTCTGGAAAAGGTAAGTGAAAAAATGAACGTGCCTTTGTCACAACTGTTCAGTATGGCTACCTTCTATTCAGCCTTTTCTCTCAAACCAAGAGGGAAACATACCCTCTACGTATGTTTAGGAACAGCATGTCATGTAAGGGGTGGAGCTAGAATAACTAAAGGATTGACTAAAGAATTAGGAGTCAAGCCGGGTGATACCACTGAAGATAATAATTTTACTCTTGAAACACTTCGTTGCATTGGTTGCTGTAGCTTAGCACCTGTGATCAAAGTAGATAATGATGATGTATACGGTTACAACACCGTGGATAAGATAGGAGGCATCGTAGATAAATATAGGGAGGAAGGATGAGGGTTACCAGCATTTCGAGTTTAAAAAAAATAAAAGTGAGAGGCCTGAAAAGTCTTTTCCCTTCTAAAGCAAGGATTTCTGTTGGTCTGGGAAGCTGTGGCATCGCAGCGGGAGCAGAAAGTGTCTATAATGTGTTAAAAAGAGAAGCAAAAAAAAGAAAATTAAATGCAGTGATTACCAAAACAGGATGTTTGGGTTTTTGTGGAGAAGAGCCATTAATCAATTTAATGAAGCCACGTTCTCCTCTTGTTGTCTATAACCGCTTTACTGAAGAAGACGCAAAGGCAATGATTACTAGGCTAGCTGGTAATAAAAGCTATGAGAAGAACGCTTTTTGTAAAATCGAAAAGATGGATAATTTCATAGATCCTAAGGGAATTAATTTTGGAAAGGGCCTTAAGCACATCCCTGATTTTTACGAAATCCCCTTTTTCAGAAAACAAAAGAAGATTGTCCTCAGAGAAAGTGGACTAATAGATCCAGAAAGTATTGATGAGTACATTGCGGTGGGTGGCTATGCTACTGTACTAAAAGCAATCAATAGTACGTCTCCTGACAATGTACTGAAAGTTATTGGTGATTCCGGGCTGAGAGGTCGGGGAGGGGCAGGATTTCCCACAGCAGTAAAGTGGGGGATAGCCAGAAAGACAAAAAGTGATAAAAAATATATCATCTGCAATGCTGATGAGGGAGACCCCGGCGCCTATATGAACCGGAACGAAATGGAAGGTGATCCGCATATGCTCATTGAAGGCATGATAATTGGTGCCTTTGCTATTGGTGTAGATGAGGGAATTATCTACATACGAACCGAATATCCATTAGCTATAGAAAGATTGCAAATAGCATTGGAGCAGGCACGTGCCTATGGTTTGTTAGGGAGAAATATCTGCAATTCCGGATTTAACTTCGACATCCATATTGTGTGTGGAGCTGGGGCATTCGTGTGCGGTGAGGAAACCGCACTTATCGCTTCTATCGAAGGATACTCGGGACGTCCCCGTCCCCGTCCACCCTTTCCTGCCGTGAGTGGTCTTAATGAAAAGCCGACGATTATCAACAATGTAGAAACCTGGTGTAATGTCCCGGTGATAATTGCAAAAGGAGCTAAGTGGTTTAGAAAAACAGGAACTAATGAGTGTAAAGGTACCAAGGTGTTTTCACTGGTGGGCAAGGTAAACAGGGTAGGGCTTGTAGAAGTCCCCATGGGAATTAGATTAACGGAAATCATATATGAAATGGGGGGAGGGGGCATAAAGGGTAAAAAGATCAAGGCGGTTCAGACAGGCGGACCCTCAGGTGGATGCATACCAGCAACCCTCTTTAATAGCCAGGTCGATTATGATAACCTCAAAAAAATAGGTTCAATCATGGGTTCGGGCGGTATGGTGGTAATGGATGAGGATTCCTGTATGGTGGATATTACAAAATATTTCCTTTCCTTTACCCAGGAAGAATCATGTGGAAAATGTATCCCCTGTCGAAGGGGGCTTGAGCAGATGCTTGGGATTTTAGGGGAAATCACGCAGGGTAGAGGTCAAATGAGTCACCTCGATGAATTGGAAGAATTAGCTAGGGTAGTAAATGTCGCCTCACTATGCGGATTAGGACAAACGGCACCAAACCCGGTATTAACTGCCCTTCGCTACTTTAGGGAAGAGTACGAGGAGCATATTATTCAAAAAAGGTGTCGGGCAGGTGTATGTGACTCACTTTTTCTTGCACCCTGCGAAAATAGATGTCCCCTTAACATGAATGCTCCCGCATATATTCAACTACTAAAAGAAGACAGAATTGCAGAGGCGTACCACACTATATTAGAGGATAATCCTTTACCGGCGGTGTGTGGGAGAGTCTGCCACCACCCTTGTGAAGGGAAGTGTAGAAGAGGAGAGGTTGATGAACCTGTTGCCATTAGGGAGATAAGGCGTTTTATTGCAGATGAAAGCTATAAAAATAAAAAATTGTCTCGCGTAAAACCCAAAATCGTCTTTCCAAAAACTGGGAAGAAAATTGCAATAATTGGTGCAGGCCCTGCCGGTCTTACCGCTGCCTACTACCTTGCAAGATTAGGTCATAAAGTCACCATGTATGAAGCTCTACCGGAGGCAGGGGGGATGCTACGGTATGGAATCCCTGAATTCAGACTTCCCAAAGCGATTTTAAACCGGGAATTTGAAGTTATCAAAAATCTGGGTGTGGAATTTCTGTTCAATAAAAAGATTGGGGAAGATATAACTCTTAAAAGCATGATGGCTAAGAAATATAACGCACTTTTTATCGCTACCGGAGCACATGAGGATTTCACCCTTGGGATTCCAGGTGAAAAACTAGGTGGTGTCTACCCCGGGATGAAATTATTAAGAGACGTGAATATGGGAAAGTCCGTGAACGTTGGCAAAGAGGTAGTGGTAATCGGTGGAGGTAATGTTGCGATAGATTGTGCCCGCGTGATGATTCGCAAGGGAGCAAAGGTTACAATCCTTTATCGAAGGATAAAGGAAGAAATGCCGGCCCTTGCAGAGGAAGTACATGAAGCTGAAATGGAGGGAATAAAATTTATCTTCCTTGGATCTCCCAATAAACTTGTAGGTAAAAATGGTAAAGTGAGCGGTATAGAGGTAATGAAAATGAAAATGGGAGCGTATGACCTCGCAGGAAGAATACGACCGGAGCCTACAGGAAAAACATATCGATTGAAGTGTGATACGGTGATTACTGCCATTGGGGGAAGTTCAGAGACAGGGTTCCTTAAAAAAGCGGGGATTAAATTGTCAAAGAATGGAACGGTTGAAGTTGATAAGTATTCTCTTCAAACATCGATGCCAAAGGTATATGCAGGGGGAGATCTCGTCACTGGCCCCTATACCGTATCAGATGCCATGGGATACGGGAAGAATTTTTCCAGGATCATTGATGCCAATTTAATGGGAGTAGAGAGGTTTGATAAATTAAAGAAGGCCATGACCTATTCCATGGAAGTTTCAGTAGAGCCACAGGGTGGGGAGAGGAATAAAACCTCATGTAGTACTTTAGACAAATATAAAGGTAATTATGAAGAGGTGACCTCTTCATACACAAAAGGACAGGCAATTTCAGAGGCGATAAGATGTCTCAGGTGTGATGTGAAAGAAGAAGAGGAGGGGGAAATTTAACCACAGAGGACACAGAGAGGTTAAATTAAATAAAAAACTCTGTGAACTCTCTGTTTTCTGTAATTAAAGGAGAGTTCCCATTAAGAAGAATTTGCTGTGGAAGAGAAAAGATAGGGATAATGGTATAAAGAAGGAGTGAGAACACAGAATAGA
>JAZFSJ010000129.1:0-4562 GCA_036446115.1 Thermodesulfobacteriota bacterium
GAACTGGTGAGATCAGCTACCCCATTTCGGGTAATCTCCACCACACACAGCCTGCAACCTCCATAGGGCTTTAAGGTCTCGTGATGGCAAAGGGTGGGAATGTAGATATTCAGTTTCTCCGCCGCCTCTAAAATAGTAGTTCCTTCTGCTACCTCAATAGTTTGATTATCAATAATAAGTGTTACCATAGTATCAACCTTAGGTTATAACGGCGTCAATTTTACAGACTTCTAAGCAAGCCCCGCATTTTATACATTTATTTGAAAGAATCTGATGGACCTTTTTCTTCTTGCCGGAAATGGCCTCTTGCGGGCAGGCCCGAAGACATGCCCCACAACCAGTACAGTTTTCCGGATCAATAGAATAGGTAATAAGCGGTTTACACACACCCGCCGGGCATTTTTTTTCTTTAATATGCACCTCGTACTCATCCCGAAAATAGTGCAAGGTAGTCAATACAGGATTGGGGGATGTTTTACCCAGACCGCACAGTGATCCGTCTTTTACCGCCTCTGCCATCTGCTTAAGATAGTCTATATCCCCCTCCCTGCCCCTGCCGGAAGTGATATCTTCTAAGAGCTCTCTCATCCTGCGAATACCCACCCGGCAGGGAACGCATTTCCCGCAGGATTCATCTTCCAAGAATGAAAGGAAATATTTTGCTACATCAACCATGCAGGTTTTATCATCCATTACAATCATACCACCTGAGCCCATGATGGAACCTGCCTTTTTCAACTGATCAAAGTCAACCTTAAGATGTAATAAATTCTCGGGGATACATCCCCCTGAGGGTCCACCGGTCTGGACCGCCTTAAATTTCCTCCCATTTGGGATCCCTCCGCCTATTCCAAAGACAATATCCTTCAGGGTAATTCCCATAGGGACTTCTACCAGCCCGATATTCTTAACCTTGCCCACCAAAGAAAACACCTTGGTACCTTTACTCTTGCTGGTTCCTATACCACTGAACCACTTCGCTCCCTTTCTTACAATAACGGGTATATTTGCTAAAGTTTCCACATTATTGATTACCGTTGGCTTTTCCCAAAGACCGCTTACTGCAGGGAAAGGAGGACGGGGTTGGGGTTCACCCCAATTTCCTTCTATAGCCTGGATGAGGGCCGTTTCCTCACCGCACACAAAGGCCCCGGCACCCCGGCTGACCTCTATCTCAAAATCAAAGCCAGACCCTAAAATGTTTTTTCCTAAAAGCCCCTCTCTCCGTGCTTGAGTGAGGGCGATCTTAAGTCTCTCAATGGCAAGGGGGTATTCCTGTCTCACATAAACATATCCCTGACCGGCACCAATAGCGAACCCTCCCAATAACATCCCTTCTATAATGCTATGGGGATCTCCTTCCAAAATACTGCGGTCCATATAGGCACCCGGATCACCCTCATCAGCATTGCAGATGAAGTATTTTTCATTTCCTTTAGCATTCCTACCTACTTCCCACTTCACACCGGTAAGAAATCCTGCTCCCCCCCTCCCTCTTAACTTACTTTTTTTTACCTGGGAAATCACTTTTTCAGGCTTCCCCTCTTTGAGCACCTGTGCGAGGGAAAAGTACCCTCCCTTGGCAACATACTCAGCAATACTCTCCGGATCAATAAACCCACAGTTCCTAAGAGCAATCCTCTCCTGTTTCTTATAAAAGGAAAGCCGATTATAGGATAGAACTGAGTTCAGGTAGGCTGGAATCTTACCCTTACCGTATCGTTTGCGTGTATCATCTAAGAGAAATTCCTCCTGATCAATCCGTGCCATGATACCCTTCTTGAACTTCCCCTTGACAAGGCCATCGAGTATCTCACCCACCCTCTCAGGGGTTACCCTGTCATAGGTCAATCTGGGATAACCTGGCTTGAGAATATCCACCAGGGGTTCATGTTGACACAATCCGATACAGCCTGTTTTACTCACCACCACATCTATTTTTCTCTTCTTTACTTCTTTAACTAACGCCAGCCCGACCTCCCCTGCCCCCGCAGCCAGACCGCAGGTAGCCATCCCCACCATAATCTTTGCTTTGGAAGGGAAAAGGTAATTGATACCTTCTTCCTTTAATCGCTCTAAATTGTTTAAATCGCTCATTTCCTCACGTCTTTTCTATAGATATTTCTTCAAAACCTTTGACAGCTTCTCCTGAGTCATGGACCCATGGGTATCTTCATTAACACTGACGACCGGGGCTAAACTGCAACATCCCAGACAACGCACTTTTTCCACCGTAAAAACCAGATCCCCGGTAGTTGTTTCTTCTTCCGATAGACTAAGATCCCTTTTTGCCTTTTCAAGCAGGTTAGTGCCACTTTTCACGTGGCAGGCGGTGCCCAGGCATACCTTGAGCAAATTTTTTCCTCTGGGTTTCAGACTGAAAGAGCGGTAGAATGTAGCAAGAGAAAATATCTTACTTAAAGGAATCTCAAGCTTTTTACTCAGCAGGGTTAAAACCTGCTCTGGTAAATAGTTATAGTGGGACTGCACCTCTTGCAAGATGGCAATAAGCGAGCTTTCCCCACCCTTCTTGATAATTTTATCAACAGTCTTTTCATCATTAATGGAACCCATTTATCTACCCTTCTATTCCGTGCTTGCCTGTAGCCTCTCGTATTCTTCTTTTACTGTCTCCTGGATGAGTGATAACTGCTCAGGTGGAAATGTGATATAGCGCTGTTGGGCTTTGATGTATTCAGTAAGAGGATGAAGTGGAGAAACCCGCTTGGTAACCCTTAGTTTCCCCGCGTCTACTTCAAAAAGAGGGTAAAAACCAGTGTTCACCGCAAGGAAACCGAGGTGTGCTGTCTGATCCGGCTTAAATAACCACGCAGTAGGACAGGGGGTAAGCACACTGATAAATGCTGTTCCAGATACCCGCAATCCTTTCTTAATCTTCTCCATGAGATCAAGGGGAAAGCTGGGACAACTTGTAGCGATATAGGCAATGTCACCCTCGCGCACCTGAGAAGGTATACTTTTATTCTGTATGAACTTTCCCATTTCATCTTTTTTTAAAGGACGGCATTCCCCGTGATCATCAGGGGATGAAAGAGATCTCCTTATAAGTTCCTCCATATACATCTCACTGTCATAACAGACATATAAAACCTCCTTTTGCTCTTTCAACACCTCAGTCAATGCAAGAGGATCCTTAATGAAAACCCTCCTGTCAATACCTATTATTGCCTTCTTAATGGTTTTTTTTACAGTTCCCTTATTATTAACCTTTTTATTTTCAGCGATAACCCGATCAACCAAAGAGGAGGTTAGATCACCAGACAGCAGTTCATCCCAGTTAAGGCCTACACCTGCTTGTCCATAGGAGGAAAGGAAGGAAGAACCTTTTGAATAATGAGAAGAAACTACATCTTTGCCTGCCATCTTGCAGATCATTCTTACCGCTAAGGCTTTTCCACACCCCTTACAGGACCTGCGTCCTGAAACAAAGTATTCTTCCCGAGGTAAAAGTTTTGGAATGAAAACGGGATACCTGCCTAACATTGATACATATACTCCTTTGAACCTAGTAACTTAGAGTTGACAAGAGGTTTAGGATACAAAAGATTTTGGATGTCGGATTTGTTTTAATCCGCATTCCGCAATCTAAAATCCGAAATGTAGCACAACTATCTCTTTACTTACATACTATCTATTCAATTGTTACTAAATCGTCCACTAAAACTAACTAGCTAAGCAATTTAGTTGTTCGTTTAGATGCTACCTCACCTGCCAGGGCAATCTCGCTACTTCCTCCTCCATACTGATGCATCCGCTGGGACATTGACGGCTGCACAACCCACACCCTTTACAGTAATCAAGATCAGCCTGATAGTATCCCTCCTCGTCCATTCGTACAGCGCTGTCCGGGCAGAAGAGATAGCAAATACCACATTTAACACACTTATCCTTATCCCACACCGGTTTACTGTTTCGCCAGTCCTGGTTGTTGTGAAATTCTTCAGTAATGGAAAGTTCTATCATCTTTTTTTATCCTCTATGGGTAGCATGGGTATCTATTTTTATGCCCGGCACACTTCATCTAGCTCACACAACAAAAAGTACCCTTTCCCATATCACAGGAATGAAAAATCTCAAAGCATTTTTTCTTAATCCTTCCTCTTCTTTTACCACTACACTAGCAGTGGTCCTTTTCCCTGACATAAAAATCCCTGCAAGCCATTACGAGAAAGAAACACCACTCGCAGGAAAATTATCATTATCCCTTTTCAATCAGTTTCAGCAGGTGCCCGCATCGGGCAGACTTTCACACAGATCTTACACTCAGTACAGGTTTCTTGGTTTACAGTAACTACATCCTGTATCATACTGATCGCTATTGACGGGCAAAGGTCAATGCACCCCCCACAACCTGTACATTTCTCAACATTAATGGCAACCATAATTCCCTAATCAGATAAAATTCATCTTCACAACAGTAACTACTTCTAAAAATCAGCCAGACCATATTCTGGCATGTCATAGCTCATCCCCGAAATCAACTCCCAGCTCTCCCCCCCATCGGTACTGCGTGCCACCGTACCCATGGCACCCACAATCCA
>JAZFSJ010000130.1:0-8156 GCA_036446115.1 Thermodesulfobacteriota bacterium
AGGATTTTGCGCAGTGGACGGCCTTAGAGCGGTTGGAAGAGGCAAAGGACACGGGAGCGCAGGCGATAGCGACGAGTTGCCCCTGGTGCGAATCGAATTTAGGAAACGCCATCAAGGGAATGGAAGAAAAGATAGGACTTTTCAGTTTAACGGATTTGATGATTAAGGCCCTGTAATGAAAGGATAATTAAAAATGAATAAGGAAAGACATGAAATTATTTTAGAAGCCTTGCGATCAGCCATAGGAGAGGAAAACGTTGAGGATAGTCCTTCTGTTATGATGGCCTACCATCGTGATTGGCTACCTCCAGGGGTTTTAAATCCTGTGTTACCGGAATTTGTAACCCTTCCCAATGGTACCGAACAAACCAAGAAGGTAATAAAAATCTGCAATCGCTATAAGGTTCCCTTTATCCCATTAGGTTCCAGTCAGTGGTCTGTCACTACTGCACCTAACCGTCCGGGGACCCTGATAATTGATTCTAAGAGGATGAATCGCATCTTGGAGATAGACGAGAAGAACATGTATGCGGTTATTGAGCCCTATGTGAGTATGGCACAGATTCATTCAGAGGCAAACAAGAGGGGGCTTTATCTGGGTTCGCCTGAGGCGAGCGCCCAGGCCTCCGCGATGGCAGGTCATGTTTTTCAGGGTATGTGGGGAGTGGGGCACCGTCTGGGTGTGGGACATAGAAATATTCTTGCCATAGAGTGGGTTCTTCCCCACGGTGAAATTTTAAGGACTGGTTCCTGGTCGAACAGTTCAAAAACTCCCTTCTTTGGGGAAGGACCAGGGACTGATCTGAGAGGAATATTGCGAGGTCTTGCCGGGGCATTGGGAGGAATAGGGATGGTTACAAAGATGGCAATTAAGTTACACCCCTATCCCGGTCCCAAGGAGTTTCCCTGTGAAGGGATTGTTCCTAATCATACTTCCACCTTACCCCCAGAGCGTTTTAAGTGGTATATTATTAAATATCCTACCTTGGAAAAGGCAGCAGATGCCATGTATGAAATTTCCAAGGCGGAAATTGCCGGAGTACTGCAGAAGTGGCCAACTGTCTATTACAATTGGTGGTGGGCGAACTCTAACCAGGAGTACTGGGAGACCTGGAAAGAAGGGGTCTGGCAGAAATACTGTAAGTATGCAGTGGCGGTCTGCCTCTGGGGGTTCACCTCAGAAAAACAGCTCGATTATGAAAAGATGGTTTTGGAAGATATCATTAAAGAAACCAAAGGAAAACTTGTCCCTCAGGAGATTTTTGATAAGTGGGTTCCGCGAACTGCCAACAACTGGATACGTGATACCAATGGTTCTCGCATGATGCGTCCTTCTGGTACCTTTGCTGCCTTGAGGTTACCCTTTGATACCTTTAATAGTTCCATTGGTGTATGCAGAGATGGAGCCCGGTGGGTTGAGAAATTTTCCCCTCCCATCTTGGATTGTGACGCACCGGATTGGATTTCGAGTTATGATTTTGGGCATTTTGGCGCGGCCGAAACTGACTTCCCTCTGGAAAAGACAGTTCCGGCTCTAGGTGATATCATGCAGAAGTTGATGGGGATGATGAAAGAGGATCTCTCCCATAGAATTGAGGGGGGTTTTGGCCCCTTCTTGGGTGGCACCTATCATGCGATAGCTGGTAATGTCTTCAACTATGGGAAACTGCTCAAAGGGATAAAAAAGGCTATGGATCCCAATGTGGTTTCTAATCCTCCCCAGAATTATCCTATAGAACAGGAAGATTAGGCATTGAGATCCACTTAAGCTAACTAAACGTCAAAAAGGGAGTTTAAACTGATGGAACTGAAAGTAGATACTTTGAAGTGTACTGGCTGTAAGCTATGTGAGTTTGCCTGTAATTACCACTATGATGGAACCACTTCACCCATTGGGTCAAGTATCATGTTTTACCGGGAGGAGAAGAAAAACTATTATGGGCTGATGGTGAAGCGGGAGAAAAGCCTCCTTCTCGCCAGGCCTGAAGGGTCAGAAGTAATCAAGCCGGGGCAACAGATTGAGGGGGCATCCGCCAGTAGTAAACCTATCCTCTTAAGGATTGCGTGTAATCTCTGTGAAGGGGAGGAAACCCCCTTTTGCGTAAAGAGCTGTCCTCAAGATGTGTTGAGTGTAGAGTAAAGGAGAAGCCATGGATTATATCAATAACTATAATGGGACTATATTAACTGTGGATCTGGAAAGTGGTGAAACTACCACCGAGGATCTTGAATTAGAGATGATGGAAAAGAGCTTAGGAGGAGCAGCGCTGAATCTCGATCTTTACCAGAAATATGCAGATCGGGATCCGGTGATATTGGGGACAGGTCTTTTTACCGCTACCTTTGTTCCTGCTTCCTGTCTGGGGGTCGCAACCTTTAAGAGTCCCCTCAACCAGGGAATAAGCCATGTTCCTTTAACCTGGCAAACCGGGGTTGAATTGAAACTTACTGGGTTTGATTTTGTGGTTATTTTGGGCAAGGCAGAAAAGCCGGTAAGGATTTGGCTACATGATGGGCTGGCCGACATTGAGGATTCCTCCGATGTGTGGGGTAAAGATACCTGGGAAACCGTAGATGCCCTGAGGCAAACCTATGGCGATGATTTGGTTCAGGTGTTGTCTATAGGTAAGGCTGGTGAAAACCGGTTACCCATAGCTCAGGTTTCAGAGAGCTACTGGGGCAGTAAGGATAAGGCTTCTTTGGGATCAGTCTTCGGAGAAAAGAATATTAAGGCAATTGCCCTGAGAGGATTAGGCCTATTAGAGGTAGCAGATGGTTTTTTTGATCAATGTAGCGAGTTCATGAAAGAGATTACTAATGGAGTCCTCAAAGGGAAGAGGGGACTTAGTGAGACCATTTCTTCACTTCCCCATGATGATAAAATTATTCAGCTGCTTGGTTCCATGACCCATAGGAATAATGCCTGTTATAATTGTCCTTATGCCTGTAATACCTTTGTTAAATATAGGGAGGCTGCTGAGACCATGACCTCAACCGATGTAGAGGAACCCGGCTGTTTGGTTACGGACCTTTCCGGTTTTATGAGCTTTAGTTTCTTGGGCAAGGATGCCGGCCAGGCTTTAGAGAAGTGCTACAAACTGGGGCTTGAACCTACTGCAGCAGCAAAATTAACGGAGACTGCGGGAGGTAAAGATATCCAATCTGTGACGGAAAAATTGGAGCAGTTGGCCCAGTCAGGAGGTAGCCTAAAAGAATCAGACCTTCCTCACTGCTATCAGGTTTCTCCTTGGCCTCTTCCTCCTGCCCTAGAGACGACTTTGATCCAGGCTTTTGGAGTAGTCAGTAATGCTGTTCCTCCCATGCCCATAGTTGCTTCCTACCAGGACTTTGGCATAAAAGATTCCGCGGTGGATAGGGCTGAATGGTGGATACGAAGACAATCTCTCTCTTATATTTTGGGAATCTGTCCCATCTTTTTATTGACCTCACCTGAGGTGAGTGAGGAAAAGCTGGTAGATTTGATTAAAACTTCGGCTGAATGGGATGATTTTGATGAGAAGAAATTGCAGGAGGTAGTTGGTCAGTTGATAAGCCAGTCCATTAAGGCGAGTGAAAAGTCGGGTGAGGTGCATTCTTCTTTAAAGGTAGATGGATTTGATGGTGCGATGAGTGATCTCTTAGCTCGCTTTTCTTAAGCAATAGGATGGTGTGACAGCAGGTAAACAAAGAGATTGTATAAAGGTAATAAGGGGATTTTTAAAACCCCCCAATTTTTAGCTATCTTGTTATAATACAGCATAATAAAGGGAGAAAAAGTGTGGCAAGAGCATTAGAAGGAATTAAGGTCTTGGATTTGTCGAGAGCTCTGGCAGGTCCTTATTGTACCATGATGTTGGCAGATATGGGGGCAGAGGTTATCAAGCTGGAAATGCCCGGAAAAGGTGATGACTCCAGATCGTGGGGGCCTCCCTTTGTGGAGGGGGAAAGCGCCTATTTTATGAGCATCAATCGTAATAAAAAGAGTATCACCTTAAATATGAAGAGTGAAAAATCTACCGGGATTATACACAAGTTGATTAAGCAGTCTGACATTCTGGTAGAGAATTTTAGGCCTGGGGCCATGGAAAGATTAGGACTGGGATATGAGCGGGTGAAGAAAATAAATTCAGACATTATCTATTGTAGCATCTCAGGTTTCGGGCAGGATGGACCCTATCGGATGCTGCCTGGATTCGATCAGGTGCTGCAGGGAATGGGGGGGCTGATGAGTATTACAGGTGAACCGGGTGGTCCTCCTATCAAGGTCGGAGTTGCCATTGCAGATATCGCCGGAGGGATGTTTGCCGCCTATGGGATAGTAGCTGCTCTCTATAACAGAGAGCAGACAGGTAAAGGGCAGGTGGTTGACATTTCTCTCCTGGATAGTCAGGTTGCCTGGCTTACCTATCGGGCAGGTGCGTACTTTGCCTCGGGGGAAGTTCCCCAGCCTGTGGGTTCGGGGCACCCCGTTATAGTTCCCTACCAGGCCTTTAAGGCTAGGGATGTCTATATTAATATAGCTGTGGGTAATGATCAATTATGGGAGAGGTTCTGCAAGGCTGTCGGTTTAGAAAAAGTGATGAACGACCCCAGATTCGCCACCAATGCCAAACGGGTGGAAAACCGGGAGGAGATAGTAAAGATTATCGGTGATCTGATTACCGCCAAAAATGGAGAGGAATGGCTTAAAATCCTTACGGATGCCGGTGTTCCCTGTGGTCCTATATATACCATAGATAAGATTTTTGCTGACCCTCAGGTGTTGCATCGGCAAATGCTTCAAGAATTAAACCATCCTACAGCAGGTAAGATTAAGGTCGCAGGTATCCCGGTCAAGTTGTCTGATACACCAGGAGAAGTCAAGTCAGCACCGCCTGTACTGGGCCAGCATACTGAGGAGATACTCACCGCATTAGGATATAGTGATAAGGATGTGACCAAACTAAAGGGGGAGAAAGTTATCTAACCCAGATTTTGCAGTAGACGTCGTGGCGAGGCGTAGAAAGCCGTAGCGAAACGAGCAGTTGGAGCGATTTTGAGACGATGGCATATTCATGAATATGTTGAGGAGCAAAATCGTGAAACAAGCGTTGCAGCAAGGATTTTCAAGCTGCAGTAGATGTCTACTGCAAATTCTGGGTTAAGCATTAACGGCTTCGTAAAAAGCCTGGCCGAGCTCGGGCTAGGCGGCCAAGCTCCCTCAGTTGTGTAAAAGATTCGCGCGTTTTTCCGTGCATCTGGAGCTTTTTGTCATAAGTCGTCTAATGGGTCGACTTACAGGTTTATCAACATTGTCTCTTTAGAGTTCTGATGGATAAAGGGAGTAATCTTAGTTATCATCGAAAAGGTTACTCCTTTTTTTGTCTTTTTTTTGCTCTTTTTATGATCTTTTGTTAATACGATGATGTGGTGAGGAAAGTGGACATAGAGGGAAAGCCAGTCTGAGTGCGCCTTTAGCAGGAGGCTGGGTGGAGCAAAAAATGCATGAATGATCAAAAAAACTTTTGACAAAGACATCTATTCGTGATATTCCAGAAAGCATGCAGTACTATTAAGGGTTATTCAATGTTATTAACTTAAAGAAAAGGAGGGCTCTCATGACCAAAGCAGATTTAATTTCAAGGATGGCAAAGGATGCTAAGATAACCAAAGTAGCAGCTGGCAAGGCTCTCAACAGTGTGATTGATGGTATTACTAAAGCCTTAAAAAAGGGTGACAGTGTTACCTTAGTTGGCTTCGGCACTTTTTCTGTTTCAAAGAGAAAAGCAAGGAAGGGAAGAAATCCCCAGACTGGAAAAGAAATTAAGATTCCCGCAAGGAAGGTAGCTAAATTTAAAGCAGGTTCTGATCTGAAAAAGGCAGTGAAGTAAGCATCTCTTTTGACATAGGAGTTTTAAGATAATGTTCTCTCTTACACATGGGGGAGAAAAGTTATTAAGGAAAAAAAGGATAATGGATTAAAAAACCCCTGATAGATTTTATCTATCAGGGGTTTTTTAATCCAACCTTTTTCCAATGCGGTTTCTTTTAGTTTTTCCCACGATTCTTTGCTTGGTCTTTTTCTATTGGGATTGGAACTAGGACCTTTCTTTTTCCTCCTTATGGTTTTCACTTTTTTATCTTCCATCTTTGAGAGCCTTTTCTGTTTTGCGGATACAATTAACGATTACGCGCACTCCTCCGAACAGAGGCAACATGCTTCAAATTGGGGAAGCTATTACCCTGCTTTCCTGTTTTACTACGATTATCCAATTGTCAGTATTGGAGAGCATACTAAGAAGTGAACCTAAAAAGTTGGATTGACCTCGCTTTAACTTGAGATGGCTATGTGTGATCATGAAATGTTTGAGGCTTGATTTCTTTAGGAGGAACCAGTTCTTCTTTTGAGACTCCGTATTCTGAAATAAGTTTTTTTATATTATTAAAGGCTCCAGAGGCAATCTGGTTAAGATTAACTATCTCGATTTGGTTTCTTTTTTTAGAAAGTTTTTCAAAATTTTTCATTATGAGTAAACTAGCTGCTTTGGGAGAAAGAAATCTTATCCCATTGAAATCAATGACCACTTTCCTTTGTTCTTTTTTAAGAGAAGATTGCATCTTTCTCAACAGTTTTTTTGCCGAGCTTAAATCAAGAGAACCTTCCAGTTTGATGGATAAGGTACGAAACCTCTCATTATGGCTGGCTCTGATCTTAAGAATCTCGTTGGCATCTTTTAGGAACTGCTGGCTTTTCTTGAAGGTTGAGTCCACAAAGGTAGGGACTAAGTTTTTCCTGTCCTTGATAGGGATGGAAGTATTCAGTTTGTTTAATACCTTTGAAAAGAGGGTGATTTCCCCTTTAGGCGCCCTCGTAACCATTCTACGGAAGGCATAGTTGACTGCCATTTCAGGGATTACCCTCTTCTGGGGTGGTATAAGAATCCGTTTTGCTATAGAGTGATAAGAATACGCTTCTTGAAAGGCCCAGTTGTATCCGTTAGAGAGGGTTTCTTCTGATAAAAGCTTTGGCTTGAATACCACATTAGCTCCATTATACTTTGACCAGTCCTTATGTAGAATACGGCCCTCCTTCTCCATCCGCTGGAAGAGACGGGTGCCAGGAACTGGAGTCAGGACGAAGAAGATAGGGAGGTCTATTTTGTTCTTTTCGCAGAATCTCACGGTGCGTTCAAAAACTGCCTCATCATCATGGTCAAAACCGAAGATGAAACTCCCTACAACCATAATCCCATGATCACGGATTTTTTTAATAGCCTCCTCGTATTGGGATACATGGTTAATCGATTTGTTCATAGATGAGAGGTTGTCCTGGGAGAGGGTCTCAATTCCTACGAACAGGGCGTAACAGCCACTTTCCGAAGCCATTTTTAGAAGTGTGGTATCCTTGGCCATGGTGAGGCTTCCCTGGCTGGTCCATTTCTTCTTCAGGGGAGTAAGTTTTTGAAATAATTCTTTGGCGTATGAGGGTTTCCCCATAATATTATCATCTACAAAGGTGAAATAACCTGGGGGTAGAGATTTAATCTCTTCTACCACCTCATCCACGGGTCGGTAGCGATAAGTGTTACCGAAAAACTGGGCAACAGAGCAGAAATCGCAACTGAAAGGACAACCTCTGGTCGCTTGAACACAATTGATCGTCCAATAGCTCTTCCTTTTTAGCAAGTCCTGCCGGGGATGGGGTTGTGCTTTAAAGGAGCATAAATGCTCGCTCTTATAAAAAGGTTGCAAGCTGCCTTTTTGAAAGTCGCCTAGAAGCTTTTCCCACACCCCTTCTGCTTCTCCGATCACCACCGCATCGACGTGCTCCTTGGCTTCTTGAGGAAGACTGGAGGCATGTAATCCTCCCATTACAACAGTAATCCCTCTTGCTCTGAAACGGTCTGCAATCTCATATGCCCGTGCTGCATGCATAGTCATAGCGGTTAAACCAACAAGGTCTGTCTCTTCATTGAAGTCTATAGGTTCGACGTTTTCATCGGTTATTGCTACTTCGATCTCTGGCGGAGTAAGGGCAGCAACGGTGGTGAGGCTTAGACGGGCAAACCAGTAAGATTTTATATCTTTAGTGGTTTGCATCATGATAGGGTCTTTAGGTGTGGGGTCAATAAGTCGTATTTTCAATTGGTTTTTCTCCTTCTTGCCAGTTCAATATT
>JAZFSJ010000131.1:0-8003 GCA_036446115.1 Thermodesulfobacteriota bacterium
CCTTCCAGTACTGCGTTGCCAAGCAGTGCCTCGACATTGAAGTTTTTTGTACCCTCCTTGAAAGATGGGTTCGGAGCGATTTCAAATTGCACCACATGAAAAATTTCATGTAGCAGCTCCTACTGCAAAATGTTCCCAGTTCTTTCTGGCAATCTCGGTTGAGCCTAGAGCGCCGGTAAAAATAGGAACTTGCATTTTTACTTTTATATCCCAGCCATACTCGGTTTCTGTACTTACGGAAGGGAAAGTTGCTGTGTCGGGATCGCCTGTGACGCCGGGTGGTAGTCCTTCTGCACCAAGTGCGTATCCCTGTATATTCAAATGAGAATAATCGACTGGGTAATCTTTATCACCTCCGGCAGTTACGTCACCGAACGGTCCGGGGTAGATAAGCTCCCGCCCGCGAAAAGTCGCCTTGAATACTTCGCAATTCCCGCGGCATCCATCAATACAGCGGGTACACAAACCACTCATGGGGACCACACTTCTTGACCGGTTAGAAGTTTTGGTTGCATCATTGGCATTAGGTTGTTGCAAATTCATTGTTTCCTCCTTTATTAATTATTGTTTTTACCTCAACGGCAATTAGTTTCCTTCTTAAAAAGAAGATTTATTAACATTAATCAACTAATGTGTCAAGAAAATTATCAAAAAATATAAATAATTACTTAAATTATAAATAGTTATGGCATATATTTTCCAAAGGCGATTTTTTTGCTAAAAGACGTTGATATATGCAAATATACGGCACTATTGCCTGTATATCGATTGACAAAAATAAGGATTTGGGTATTATATAAGACAACTAAATTTTGAAGAGGGTGAATTGTGGATATTACTTCACAGCGAAAAATTGTATCTATTCTGAAAATATTAACCGATGCGGGAAAGCCTCTGGGTGGAACAAGGATTGCTGCAAAACTACAGGATGTGGGGATTGATCTGAGTCAAAGGATGGTGCGGAACTATCTTCAGAGGATGGATCAGAATGGTTTAACCCAGAATCTCGGGAAAAAAGGTCGAAGAATTACCCCAAAAGGTGAAGAGGAATTAAAATCAGCTTTTGTGATTGAAAAAGTAGGATTTGTGGCATCTAAGATTGATAACTTGACCTATCAAATGGATTTTTCGCTTAGAAAAAAGAAGGGAAAGATTATACTCAATATATCCTCAATTGATATAAGAGACATTGATGAAGCGATACACCAGGTTCAATTGGCTTTCCGAGCTGGATTGGGCATGGGAAGGTTTGTTGTTTTGGGCTTTCCCGGATCCAAAGTGGGAAATGGAATAATAGGAGGCGGAAAGGTCGCTATCAGCACAGTATGCAGTGTCACCATAAACGGAATTCTGCTGAATGAGGGTATCCACACCACATCACGCTTCGGGGGTCTTCTGGAGTTGGTAGAGGGACGCCCCTTTCGATTTACGGAAATCATTAATTATGACGGTTCTTCCATTGATCCTTTAGAGATTTTTATAAAGGGTAGTATGACCAGCGTTCGGGAGGCGGTGCTTACCGGCAATGGTAAGATTGGTGCCAGTTTTCGTGAAGTTCCCTCTATGGGGATGCCAAGGATAGAGATGATAAGGAAAAGGCTTGATATCGTTGGTCTGGGAGGAATAATGATGATTGGTAAACCCGGCCGTCCTCTTCTTGATATCCCAGTGTCTGAGGGCAGGGTAGGGATGATTGTTGCAGGGGGGTTGAATCCCATAGCAGCGGTGGAAGAATCCGGTATCGCCACGGAAAATGTGGCTATGGGTTCACTATTCGAATTTGAGCAACTAGTCCCATTCTGGGAATTAAACAATGCGGTAAAGAATTTTTAGCTTTTCACCGCAGAGTTCGCAGCTGTTTAAAATTTAAACTACACTAAGATCCACTTCATCTATGACTTTAGGTATACCGGGCACATTGAAACCCTTTTCCTAGTTCGCACCACACGCAGGTGTCTGATGTCCCTTCTGCCATCGAAAGCTGCGATTCGCACTTTCCACAGAGGTACTCCTCCCCAGTCTTCATTGGCCCGTCACAAGGTGTTATTGTCATAGGGCAGAGCATAGTGCATGAGCCACAGTGCTTGCAAAAATCAGGACGGACTCCCAGCGGGAAATCAACATGGCGACCATCACCGCGCCCTACAAAACCAATGGCCCGGGCACCCCACATTTCCGTACAGACGCGCACGCACCGTCCACACAAGACACAGTCGTGGTTTCTAAAGGGATATCGCACATCCTTCACACCGCAACGCACGGCAATATCCTGGATAGCCCGTGAATTGGGGGCCTGTGCAACAAGCAACTCTGCAGTATTTCGCCGGAGTTTCTGTACCCACTCGGTATTGCTCAGAATCACCATGCCTTCCTCTACATTCAGCGTGCAGGAAGTCGTAATTTTTGATCGGCCGTTGACAATGTGCTCTACAATGCAAAGGCGGCACGAACCAATATCTGAAAGGGTGGGCACGTGGCACAGGTGGGGAATACAGATGCCATACTCATTCGCAACATCCAGCACACTTGTTCCCTTTGCGGCCCGAATGTGAACACCATCAATTTTCAATGTCACATGCTGTTTCATAGTACACTCCTTTTGTTAGACAACGTTTATTGCATCAAATTTACACTCATCTATACAAATACCGCATTTTTGGCATGTATCTTGATCGATGGTGTGTGCTTCTTTTTTCTCTCCTTTAATAACACCGTGAGGACACGCCTTCAGGCAGATACCACAGCCCTTACACTTCTCATCGTCAATCTCGTACGTGATCAGTGCCTGGCACACGCCGGCCGGGCAACATTTTTTGTTAATATGTGCTTCGTATTCACTGAAGAAATACCGCAGTGTCGAGAGTACAGGGTTAGGTGCTGTTTTGCCCAGTCCGCAGAGCGATGTATGGGCAACCGTCTCCGCTAATTCCTTAAGCAGGTCAATCTGCTCGGGCCGGCCTCGTCCCTCAGTGATATCGGTGACTATCTCCAGCATACGGCCTATACCAAGGCGGCAGGGTACGCACTTACCGCACGACTCATCCAGAAGAAATTCCAGAAAATATTTTGCCACATCCACCATGCACGTTTTTTCGTCCATTACCACGATGCCACCCGATCCGACCATTGAACCTGCCTCATAGAGTGCATCAAAATCAACCGGAAGATCAAATTTTTCTATGGGAAGGCATCCACCAGATGGGCCCCCGGTCTGCACCGCTTTAATACCCACACCGTTATTGGCTCCTCCACCGATATCAAAAACTATATTGTGAAGAGGAGTACCCATAGCTACTTCAACCAGTCCTGTATTTTTAACACGACCGGTGAGCGCAAAAATCTTTGTCCCTTTGCTATTTTCAGTTCCCTTGGCTGCAAACCAGGATGGACCATTCAAAATAATAGAGGGAACATTTGCCCATGTTTCGACATTATTCAGTGTTGTGGGCTTATGCCACAGGCCATCCTTTACAGTGTGCACATCTTTGGGACGTGGTTCTCCAACCTGACCTTGTAGCGATACCATAAGCGCCGTTGACTCACCGCACACAAAGGCCCCTCCTCCTCGGGCAATTTCTACGTCAAATGAGAAGTCTGATCCCAGAATGCGCTCCCCCAAGAGACCAAATTCCCTCGCCTGCTCAACTGCTGTCCGCACATGTTTTACGGCCAGAGGGTATTCGTTGCGCACATAAATGTATCCTTGCTGAGCACCCACAGCCCAGGCTCCTATCATCACACCCTCAAGCACCAGGTGCGGATTACCTTCAAGAACACTCCTATCCATGTAGGCACCGGGATCACCTTCGTCAGCGTTGCAGATTACATATTTTTCATCCCCTGGTGTAGACCGGCACTCAGCCCACTTGCGGGCAGTGGGGAACCCGCCTCCACCGCGTCCCCGTAATCCTGAAGCCTTGATTTTCTCGATGACTGCCTCCGGTGTCAACTCGGCAAGCGTTTTTGCCAGTGCAGTGTACCCACCAATAGCCAGGTAATCTTCAATAGAACATGGATCTAACTGCCTGTTTTGTGTCATCAGTTGACGATCCTGCGCACGGTAGAAGGGAATCTCTGCTTCAGTTTGAATTTTTTCAGAGGTAACAGGGTCGGTGTAGAGCAGGCGCTCAATCATCTCTCCCTTTAGCAATGTTTTAGTAACGATGTCAGAGGCATCTTCCGGTTGAAGGTGGCAATAAAATATGTTTCCTGGCTCAAGAACCATCATGGGGCCCTGCTCGCAGAAGCCGTGGCAGCCTGTAACGCGAACTGTTACTTTTCTTCCCACTTTCTGCTTTTTTAGCTCCTTCTTCACCGCATCAATCACCGCTTGGCACCGGGATGCTTGGCATCCTGTTCCCCCACAGATAGTAATTACTGTACTGATGCTATCACGGCGCGAGCGGAGCCGCTTATGCAGTGCGTTAAGATCGCTTATGCTGTTGAGTTTGGACATGGTTTTCCTCCTCCATCTCTTTTTTGTGAGTTGAGTCAATTAATGTACGGAGTTTACCTGGAGTTGTGTGGTGATGATAGGTTCCGTTGAGTACCGCTAGTGGTCCCAAGGCACAGGCTCCGAGGCAGTTCACATGCTCGACAGTGAACTGGCCATCCTCAGTGGTTTCCCCCGCTGAGACACCGAGTTGACCACGCACCTGGTTGGGAAGAAGTTTGGCCCCCCGCACGTGACACGCTGTGCCCATACAAATCGTGAGCATATTTTTGCCACGAGGTGTAAGCGAAAAGGCTTTGTAGAAGCTTGCGACACGATACACCTCCATGAGAGGAACCCCCAGTTCTTCAGCAATAATCTTCATGGCCTCTTCAGGGATATACCCATAGCGTTCCTGCACGTCTTGCAGCACTTCTATGAGCTGATGTGGCTGACTGCGGCGCCCTTTTATGATAGGCTCGAGAGAGAGATCAGACATACGCACCTCCTGCGTTTAATAAAGTTTGTTATTGACATAACAAATTCTATCAGGTAGTATATGAGTCGTAAATACAAAAAGAATACATATCTTATGCCTATATTTTATGGGCATAGAAACTATAGTTTTTTACCTATTAATTGCCAATAAAAAATAGGGAGTTATGTATCCATGGCCAGATCAAATCCTCCTTCATCTCAAATTGACCTTAAGAAAAGACAAAATGTAATCAAAGAATTGGAATTCCTTTTGCCGATTCCGGATAGCGATGAAACTGATCCTGCCAAGATAGAAATTGCCCTACATGAACGCATTAAAGAACTAAACTGTCTGTATGGGATATCATTGCTTGCTGAACGTTATGGCGATTCTATTGATGACCTGTTGCGAAACCTTGTCAAAATCCTGCCCCCCTCCTGGCAGTACCCGGAGATCACCTGTGCAAGAATTGTATTCAAAGGGAAGACCTATAAAAGTCATGGATTTAAAGTTACGAAGTGGCGTCAGTCCTCACGGATTTTCATGTACAATGAACCCGTAGGCGAGGTAGAGGTTCTCTACCTAGAAGGGTGTCCGCCAGAGGATGAAGGGCCATTTCTTAAGGAAGAGCGTGTGTTGATTGATGCGGTAGCTGAACAAATTGGCAAGATTGCAATGCGGATCGCTGCTGAACATGAGTTACATGAGATCAATAAACAGCTGACTGTGGAGCGTAAGGCATTACAGGAGACCAATGCAGCACTGAGAACGGTTTTGACCAGGATTGAAGAAGAAAAGCAGAATATATATAAGAATGTGCAGTCAAATGTCGAGAAAATACTGATGCCTATTTTGCACGCGCTTACCTTGGAACTGCCGATAATTCAGAGGAAATATGTAGATATGTTAAGAACCAATCTGGAAGAGATCACTTCACCTTTTATCAATCACTTATCTCGTAGATTTCTTTCATTGACCCCAACAGAAATCAAAATCTGTAACATGATCCGTAACGGACTGCGCACCAAGGAAATTGCTCAGATTCAAGGTGTTTCAGAGGCAACGATCAATCGTCACCGTGAGCACATACGCCAGAAGCTCGAGATCACCAATCAAGAGATCAATCTTACGACGTATTTACAATCGAGTATGTGGGAGGAAAGTCGTTAGTGCGCTCCTATAATGATTTTGTCTCTCTGTCACCCTTTGACGGATAGACTGGTTTTGCTACATCCTAAAATTTAGGGCACGCTACTCTACGAGGACAATATCTGGATGATATAGATAGCGTAAAAGGTTCTTCAAGTCTTTTGCTCATGCCTGATATATCCAATCTCCACAAATGAAGCGGCAAGAAGATATATGTACTATTATGGCACTGCCATGTGTTTAATGCCCAGGTGGACTTGTTAATTTTTCGATTCAATTTTCTTTCCTTCAAAATTAAATTATGGTAGGCTTCCTCATCTCACAAGAGACAACACCCATAAAATCTTATTCAGCAGGATAGCATGATAAAAGTATGTATGCATCTTGCTTTAATTATAAATCTCACCATTAAATTTTTTAGAGTTATTTTGAAATATAGAAGGAGAGTTGCATGGCAAAAATCGCTGATATAAATAAGGTGATGATTATTGGTTCCGGTCCGATAGTAATAGGCCAGGCATGTGAGTTCGATTATTCAGGAACCCAGGCGTGCAAAGCGCTGAGAAGCCTCGGCTACGAGATCTTACTTGTTAACTCCAATCCGGCAACCATCATGACTGACCCCGGTACGGCCGACGTAACCTACATAGAACCTCTTACACTTGAATCCATGACAAAGATTATAGAAAAAGAGAGACCTGATGCCCTTCTGCCGAACCTTGGTGGTCAGTCCGGGCTAAATCTTTCCTCGGAGCTTGCCCGCGCGGGCGTGCTTGAAAAGTATGGGGTTAAGATCATCGGTGTTCAGATCGATGCTATTAAGCGCGGTGAGGACCGGCAGGCATTTAAGGATACCATGAATAAACTCGGCATCGAAATGCCGCGCAGCGCAATTGCCAACAACCTTAAGGAAGCCGAGAAAAGCGTCGCAGACATCGGTCTGCCTTGTGTTATTCGCCCCGCCTATACCATGGGCGGCACCGGTGGGGGCTTTGTATATAACATGGAGGAATTCAGCACCATCGCCACACGCGGCTTACAGGCAAGCCTGGTAGGCCAGATCCTGGTTGAGGAATCGGTGCTGGGATGGGAAGAGCTTGAGCTTGAAGTAGTACGTGATGCAAAGAACCAGATGATTACAGTGTGCTTTATCGAAAACGTCGATGCCATGGGGGTACACACCGGTGACAGCTACTGCACAGCCCCCATGCTCACCATAGACAAAAAACTTCAGGAACGGTTGCAGAAATACTCATATGACGTCGTGGAATCCATTGGCGTGATCGGTGGTACCAACATCCAGTTTGCCCATGATCCTGAAACAGGGCGTGTGGTGATAATAGAAATCAACCCCCGCACCTCCCGCTCATCGGCACTGGCCTCCAAGGCCACAGGTTTTCCCATAGCCTATGTCTCTTCGCTACTGGCCGGCGGGCTGACCATGGATGAGATTCCCTACTGGCGGGATGGTACGCTGGAGAAATACACCCCCTCAGGAGACTACGTGGTAGTGAAGTTTTCCCGTTGGGCCTTTGAGAAATTTGAGAGTCTGGAAGACAAGCTCGGCACACAAATGAAAGCTGTGGGCGAGGTCATGAGTCTGGGTAAGACCTACAAGGAATCTTTTCAGAAGTCGATCCGCTCCCGGGAAGACGGCCGTCATGGCCTCGGTTTTGCCAAGGATTATCATGAGAGACCGCTGGAAGACTTGATGGTGATGCTGGGTGAGCCGTCAAGTGAGCGCCAGTTCATCATGTATGAGGCCCTTCGCAAGGGGGCTGACGTTCAAGCTCTTTTCGAGAAGACATACATAAAAACCTGGTTTATTGAACAGATGAAAGAGCTGGTAGAGCTGGAAGAAAAAATCCTTCAGCACAAAGGTAAAAAACTTCCCGACGAATTGCTTATTCAGGCTAAAAAGGATGGGTTCGCCGACCGCTACCT
>JAZFSJ010000132.1:0-4297 GCA_036446115.1 Thermodesulfobacteriota bacterium
CTACAGAGACGAAACGATATCGCCAACAATCTGTCTAAAGCGGTGTTTGACTATTCCGCGCATGAGCGTGAAGTGTTTACTGCGGTTGTTTCCCTGCGCTCTTTTATATCTAAAGACAACCCGGAAAAAGATGACTATCTCAAGAAATTGGGTCAAACATTTGGACAACAGAAGCAAACCCTGCCTTTTGAGAAAGGTTCGCTTGAGGCAGCTAAAGACGAAAATTTTATGTCTTCACTCTCAAAGCTGATGGCACTGGCAGAACAGTACCCAGACCTTAAGCTGTCATCTAATTTCCAGAGCCTGATGGCGGCGCTGATAGAGGTTGAAAAGGACATTGCGACAGAGAGAATCAAATTAAACGATATGGTTAACACCTATACAACCAACGTAGCCAAGTTTCCCTGCAACATGTTTGCATTTTTATACCGGTTCCCACGGGCGCCTTATTTCGAGGCCACAGAAGAGGCAAAGGCATTTAAATTAATAAACTATTAGTTCATTGAAATGGATTGTGGGAGTTAGGAGTAAGGTGGACGGTGATGACTAGCAAGAGCTTTACAGAGCAGATTAATCTCTTTGGCGACTCTTCGTTAAAGAACAGAATTGTTTTTGTAGGAACCCTCTTTCTTTTGGGGGCCATCTTTGCGGTTTATTCTGATTACAATCTAGCAACCGGAAGCGGTAATCTGAGCATGGTTCTTTTTCTTGCTGCTAACGTTTACTATCCTGCTAAAAGTCTTCGGCTCAACTTCAATGTAAAAGGGGTACAACCCTTTTTTGACATATTTCTGGTGACCCATCACTGGCTCAACACCTTCTCTTTTCTCGTGGCATGTTTGCATTGCTATATTACCCCGTGGTCCAATACCTGGTTGATGATTGCGCTCTCTCTCATGGGCTGGCTGACCATATGTGGATACCTGTTGTGGATGAAATATCCGCCTGGCAGAGTAAGAAAAGGTATTTACCTCTTACATACGCAGCAGATTGTTTTTTTTCTTTTGGTGTTTGCCATGTTGAAAGGGCACTACGTCTTTTAGGAGTGGTCAACCGTGCATATTTTACATTCGACAGGTATTGGTATCATTATTTCCCTTCTGGTAACGGGTGCACTACTCCTCGTTCAGATAGTAAAAATGGAAAAGGAGATACTCGCAGAAAAAAATGAGAGGTCAAAGAAGGCAACTGATTCCCAACTGGCAGAAGATATATCAGATTGAAAAATGAAAAATGCAACGTGTTCACCCCGTTAGATAAGTTGCAATCATTAAACCTACATCATTCCATTACCCTTTTGAACTCATGAGAGGTTACGATAAATACATCCATCTAACGGGGCAAGAATGCAAAATAAAGCTTTTTTCAGTTTGCACTTAAAAAGTAAGGCCGGATCAATATGAAGTACAGGGCATGTACAAAATGCGCACAATCAGTTGGCATAGTGAATGTTGTTGGCAACATTTTAATGATTGTCATCAAGGGGTATATGGGTGTAATTGGCGGGAGTAAGGGTTTAATCGCAGATGCCATCCACTCCTGCGCAGACCTGCTGGCCACCATCGTTATGATTATTGGTCTTACCATATCCGGCCGGGAAAGGGATGAAAAACATCCTTACGGCTACGGAAAAGCGGAGCATATCGTTGCCGTTATTATCTATCTTTTTCTGTTAGTAGTTGCGGGCTACATACTTTTTGACGGAGCGAGGGCCATCATCGAAGGCAGAAGGGTTATCCCCTGTATGATCGCCATATGGGGCGCCGTGTTCTCCATCGGCATCAACGAACTGATGTTCAGGCAAAGCGTGTGTGCCGGAACCCAGGTTAACAGCCCCTCTATTGTGGCCAAGGCATGGGAAAGCCGCTCAGATGTCTACTCATCGGTAGCGGTGGTAATCGGTATCATGGGAGCCAAAATGGGTTTCTACTTCATGGACCCACTTGCTGCAATCCTGGTGGGTGTGATCATTTTTAAGGTATGTATCGAGATGATGAAAGAGGCAATATTAAACCTTATTGATAAAACCCCGGATGAACTTAGCATCCCTGACCTCCATGTACGGCTGTGGGAAAAGATCAAAGACCTCGTGATCGATATTAATACAATCCGGGTAAGGGAGGTGGGTGGTGAATATGAATTTGATATCGAGGTGGATGTCCCCGATTCTCTCACTGTTTCCGATGGAGAGGGGATTAAAGGCAAGATTCGTAGATTCGTATGTAGCATGATGGAAAAAAAATCGACAGTGGAAGTACGGCTTCGGCCACGAGAAGCATAAAGGTGATATTTCGAAGCGGAGTTTCCTATGGGGAAGACGAGAAAGACCGATTATGAATTCTGCATGACACAATTTAAACCGGCCGTCGCCACTGTAGTGGCGTTAGTAGTACTGGTTATAGGATGGGCCATGTGGAACTGCAAGGTGGAACGATTTAAGCATCGCAGGGATATAGGTATTGCACTCGCGGCAGTAACCAAACCTCCCGCCAAGGCTATCAGTGTTAAGGATAAAATGCTCCACCCTTACTGGGGCAACTGTAACCAGTGTCATATTACCGTAGATCCCCCGACGAAGCCTATTTCCAAGGTATTTGCCGGAGCACCCATCTTGATAAAAGCCCCTATGCCGCACGAGTACTGGGGAAATTGCAATCTTTGCCACAAAGTTATTGACGGGTTCCACCCGCCCCAAAAGGCATTGGCTAAGGGTAAGGATACAGGTGCAGGTAATAACGCTAAGGCAGCAGCATTTCAACAGATAACGTCAAAAACAATGGGGCTTAAGCTCCAAACCGTGACCGCAGCCATGATGCGGAAATTTGGGTTGGCCAATGAAGACGGTGTGCTCGTGCTTGAGGTTACCCCTGGCTCAGTCGCAGAGACGAGTGGCCTTATCGTTGGTGATGAAATTGTGCGGGTGGGTAATGCAAGGCTCGATACCGTGGCTGATTTTGACTTTGCCGTGGGTTTGGCAGAACCGGGAAGTATTCTTAAGCTCAACCTCTACCGTGGTAAAAAGGGCAGGAACCTTTTTGTGAAAATTCCTACGGTGGCTGAAGCAGCAGTAAGTCCAGTTGCCGTGACTGCACCTATGACTCAAAACCGTATAGAGACGCTCGCGGAACAGTTTAACGTGCCCAAAATGCCACAGGCCGTACAGCAGGCTATCAATCAGCAGGGACACACCAGGACCGCAGCAGCGGCCCCTTTCGGTAAAGTAGCTGTTGCGTCTCTGGGGGCTACCGGTAACAGTCAGATTGCCTCGCAGTTCAGTGCGAGCCCCTACTTTATTATTTTTGACCCGCTCAATAATAACTGGAAGAACGTGGTCAATCCCAACTATAACGACACCACTGGCCGGGGCGTCCAGACAGGGCAGTATATGGTAGATTTGGGGGTAAAGAACGTTATTGCAGGAAACTTTTCCGTGGACAGTTACCGCACCCTCAAATCCTTGCATCTGAATGTCTATTCAGGTTTGACGGGTTCGGTAAATGATGTGTTGTCCATGTTCAGAAATGGCCGACTGCAGCCCAGCGTGGTAAATATCCAGGCAGGAGTGACTGGGCAGCCCATACAAAGTACGCCGACTGCCCCCGTGCAGAATAAAGGAGTTATCTTTTAAATGAATTGAGGAATTCAGGGATTTAGGAATTGAGGGATTGTAAATTAAAAAAATACAGAATCTCTAAATCTTAATTTTGGTTTCCTTGATTCGTAGAAATTACCAGAGATAAGGCTCGAATAATGCGAAATGATTTAGAAAAATATGAATTGTGGATCGCCCCCATTATAGTGCTGGCCTTCGTCACCTTATTGACGGTGATGTATGCATGGGTCGGCACCATGAGAAGTATAGGAGCAGAGAGACGGGAGCTCATAGAACCTCCTGAAACAAGGCTGGTGGCAACTAACATGCCTTCTCCTCCGCAGGTGATACAACTGGGTGTTCCCCCCATTCCCATGGGTATTGCCAACTCCCAGATGTATCTGTTAGAGCCACACACCATTCCCGCAGGCATTGGCAATAACAATCTCCTGTTGACCAGGGGACCTACCATATCGGGCGGTATCGGCGGGCAGAGCGGTCAAATACAGCTCAACAATTTCACCATTCCCGCAGGCATTGGCAACAGTCAGCTCCAGATGGTCGATGCACCTATCTCCAGTGGTATCGGTGGTAAGAGCGGGATGATTCAGGTTGCTGCTCAACAACCCCTGGCTATCCCCTATCTTGGGGTGCACCTCTTCGAGGTTGAACCCGGTGATGTCCAGGTACAAGGACTTCCAAATG